>CALIBP010000275.1 GCA_938048165.1 uncultured Alphaproteobacteria bacterium
TGACAACCTGCAGTCCGAGCTGCATATGGTGAAACACCGCGACAATCATCAATATAAGAAGGACAGAGGTTACCGGGTTGGCCATCCAGGCCTGTACCGCCTTAACATCAGCGCCGGCAAGGTGGGCGATATTTATCACCAGCCATAGCATTAAAGGCACCAGCGCAATAGCAGTCAGCCTTTGCGCCCACCAATGTGCGACTCCCTCCTTGGCTGAACCGAGGCCGCGAACTTTTCCGAGATCGGTGCGCAAACTCATTATAGCGCTCCCATGGAATAATACCCGCAGATCCAGCCAGAAATCGTAAGCACAATGGCCGCTCCGATCACGATCCAGCCCGACCGGTAAGCGGAGGACAACTCCAATCCCTTGCCCATATCCCAGAATAAATGCCGAATGCCGTTACACAGGTGATAAAACAAAGCGAATGTCCAGCCAAGCAGGAGCAATCGACCAAACCAGCTACCAATAATTGTTTGTATTGTTTTAAAGGCCTCACCGCCCAAGGATGCCGCAACCAGCCACCAAACAAGAAGCAATGTCCCCACTGCCAATGCGACGCCTGTCATGCGATGCAAAATTGAAAGGATGGATGTCAGCTGAGGCTTATAAACTTGGAGATGCGGAGAAAGCGGACGCTCTCGGGTGTCCATTACACTCTTCCCGTATTGTCGTTCGATGCGCAATTGGCGTCATACCCGCGCTTCTTCGATTTATTTAGCCCTTCAGTCTTCTCTAGTCAATTCTGTCAGTCATTTTCCGCCGATCACACTTGCCAAGGGGACATTCCTCAGCTGCATCAGTGGGTTTCACCTACCAGGCGGAAACCCGCTCAAACCATACGTCTCCGTATTGTGAGTAACCCTGTGGATGGAATGTTCAGAAGTTGGGGAAAGTTGTCCTCTTTATGCACAAGAAATTATACGAATCACCTAAAAAGACGTTGCTCCAAGATACGAGCTACTCGAACGTTTTGTGACGCAAGAGTGTTTTGATCATTTAGATGCTGTCGCAACAACAGGGAGGTCGCAAGACCACTAATCTTTGGCGTTTGAGCGTTTGAATGGTTCACGTTGTGACAAGGTTTCGTCCGGGGCCTCCCTATTGGGCGAATTTTGTCACCGAAAGGGTTCGTCTCGCCGCTTAGGGACGCTGCTCGTAAGTGACTGGATGACCGACATGACTGTCTCGCCACAGTCACATGTCCTGGGACCAGCCACTAATGGGATCGTCGCGAACCTTTCGATGGAGACTGGTGTAGTTTATGCAGGTTACTGCCTATACCGGTGCCAACGCTGAGCAGACCAGGCGTCTTTGCCGAGGCCGCTAGTCTGATTTGGCAATCTCATTCGCTTTTGCGGCCAGAAGTCTTTCGAGGCTTCAGCGACGCCGGGTCTTCGATGGCCCGGCGTCTCGCCATTTTGAGAAAAAATTTCAGTCGAAACTGTTAAGTGGAGGTCGCTTCCAGTTCCCAAATTGTCTCTGCCATACGCACCAACCTTT
The DNA here is from genome assembly GCA_938048165.1 of uncultured Alphaproteobacteria bacterium. Lineage (GTDB taxonomy): Bacteria > Pseudomonadota > Alphaproteobacteria > MPNO01 > UBA2964 > UBA2964. The sequence continues at coordinate 1,505 of CALIBP010000275.1, forward strand.
GGGCCTCTTCAACGTGGAGTCCCTCGACAAGCTGCCCGTCAACGAGGGTGACGCCTTTACCTTCAGCGAGCGCCGCTTCGTGCGCAGCCGTAATTTTATGGGCCCAGGCAATTTCCTCGTCAGAGGGGCCAAAAATTTGGTTTGCGCCAGCAACCGTTTTTGGATGCAACAGTGTCTTGCCATCAAATCCCATTGAGCGGCCCTGTCGGCAGGACTCCAGAAACCCGTCATCATCCGAGAGATCAAAGAACGGACTATCCAGAATAGTCAGGTCATTGGCGCGCGCTGCGAGAACACAAAGCTGAATACTGGTCATTAGGGGCAAACGGTCAGGCGTGTGCTGCGCTCGAAGATCTTTCGTCAGATCGGCAGAACCAATCAGAAGTGCCCCGACTCGCGGATGCGCTCCTGCGATTGTATTCGCATTTAGCACGCCACGCGCCGTTTCGATCATACACCATATCTGCATATCAGATGGTGCCTTTGCGGCTTCCATAAGCTTGTTGATCGCAATAACAGTGTCGGGAGAATCCACCTTTGGAACCACCAGCATGTTGGCACCAGATGTCGCAATCGCCGCAACATCCTGTTCATGCCATTCACTACCAGCGCCATTAATCCTGACCCCGATTTCCCGTCGACCGTATCCACCTTCTCCGAGGACACGAAGGATGTTCTTCCGCGCAGCGTCCTTCGCATCCGGTGCCACACCGTCTTCCAGGTCCATAATCAGAATATCAGCCGGCACCTCCCGACCTTTTTCCAGCGCCCGCTCATTGGCACCAGGGGTATACATGGCGCTGCGGCGCGGGCGGTCGTTAATCAATTTGTCGGCAGACATTTGTGAGCACTCCTTTAGTTTAAGACCCGCACTATAGGCGTGCTCTGGTCAGCCTCAAAGGTGTGACGTCCAAAAAGGGATATGTTGGATGAAAGGGTAAAGCGCAGGCTTTGCGGCTGGTGCCCCGAATCACACGAAGAGAAACCAGGGCGGTGACAAAAACCAGAAGCGCCCCCGGTTCTGGTACATCATCATTGTGGGTTACCGCCAAATTTACGTTGATGTTACCTGCACCGGCATACAGCGTCGGGCCGATATATCCCGCCGTCGTCGTCACGTTCCAGCCAAGCCAACTGGTAAATCCCAGATTGATATTCTTGCCGTTAGCGCCCTTTCCGAGCTGATAGGACAAGCTCAGATCCGTCGGACGCTGATAGAGGCCAAGGGTTGCCCCGCTAATAATCCTGTGCCGGAAAATTTTGACTAACTTGTTATTTATCAATGGGTTAATGTTAATACATCCCCAGCTATACCGTTGGATGTATAAAATTCCGACAGTTATCGCTACGTTGTCAAAATTAGCGAAATTTTATACGGCTTTACCAAGGTAATTCAGCCACATAGAGCGATAAGCCTCTTCCAGGGCCCGCGCGAGATCGGCAGCATCACACAGCGGAGAATTGGATAGGCGGCTTCTCAGTAAAGCGCGGTATTTTTTCAGTTGGTCCAAATCATCAGTTAGAGACCGCGCTATCGAAACGAAGGATTTCGCATCAGATGAAATCAGGTCATCTAGCCCAGCCGCAGATAGCTGAGCTGCTGCCTGCCGTGCCAATGTTCTGTTCCCGGCCAATGTCACAACAGGCACGCCCATCCACAGGGCTTCCATTGTCGTCATAGTCCCCGAATAGGGATATGTATCCAAGGCGATATCCACCCGATTATAGGTTTCGAGTACTTGGCGATAGCCTGTACTGCCCTCAAAATCTATGCGTGAAGAATCGATACCTGCCTTAAAAAAACGATTTTTAAAATCCTGACATACTACCTGGTCTTCATATCCCTGGTAGCGCAGCACCAATCGCGAGCCCTCGACGGATTTGAGCAAACCGGCCCAGAGATCGATGCAGGCGCCGTTTATTTTACCGGGATTGCCAAAACAGCCGAACGTTACATGTCCAGTCGACGCTGCAGGAAGCGCGGCAACTTGTGGCGCATCATCAGGTGGACTAAAACAAGTCAGGTTGCGTCGAAGACGCAAAACGTTTTCCGAGAAATGCTCCTCAAACTCTTCTGGCGTGTGGATGGCGTCGCCAACAAAGTAATCAATCTCTGTCAGGCCAGTGGTCGACATATAGCCCAGCCAGCTAGCTTGGATAGGCGCCGGCTTACGAGAAAACACGGTCAACCGGTTTCTGGCGCTGTGGCCTGAAAGATCCACAAGGATATCTATCTCGTCTTTCCCTATCAGGTCACACAGGGCATTATCAGAGAGGTTCTGGACGGGCCGCCAATGGTCACAAGCAGACTCCGTTTCGGCAGTGATTCTGTCTGGCTTAACAGTTCCCGAATAGCAGTACACCTCGACGGTCGACCGATCATGTGCTGCAATGACGGGTTGAACGATCCTGCCAACCGGGTGACTTCGAAAATCAGCAGAGACATAGCCAATTTTGAGACGCCGTTCTTGATCGATTACGATTTTGTTTTTAGGGGCAGGCGATTTCAACGGCGAGGCGTACCACTCATGCCATTTCCTATGTTCTGCCAACAAGGATTTACCATCCTGAGAGTCACTACCAATCAGGCTGAACAATAGGTTCGAATGATATCGTCGATTTCCGGGGCTTAACGAAAGAGCCTTACGATAGGCATCGATGGCCGCATCAGATCGACCCATCATCCGCGACGTCCTGGCCAACCCGGCGAAACCTGCAGCATCTTCCGGCCAGCGCTCTGTCACTTTCTGATAGGTCTCTGCCGCGTCGCCTAGCCGCTTTTCCTCTTGATAGGCCAAAGCCAAATTACGCGTCGCATCCGCGAATTCGGGGCCAACGTCGACAGCTACGCGAAAAGCGCGGATAGCCTCCTCCCGATGCCGCAAAGCCAGATACGCCGAACCCAAGGCATTCTGGGCCTCTGGCGATTTGGGAGCCAAATCAACCGCCTTCTGAGCAGCAGATAGGGCGGCGTCAGCCTGTTCTGTTCCCAATAAAGCAACGGCGAGATTGGTTTGCAGTTCGGCATCATCTGGCCGAAGGGAGACCGCCCGATTGGCTACGGTAGCGGCATCAGACAGACGACCGGTATCCCGATAGGCAGCGGCGAGATTATTTAAGACATCAACAGCATCGGGATCGATTTCAACTGCCTGCTCCAAAACCCCCAGCGCATCTTCCGGACGCCCCGAAACCAACCACGCCGCTCCCAGGTTTCCTAGGTATTTTACGCTTTTAGGGTCAGCAGCAACAGCACGCTCAAAATAGCGCGCTGCTTCCGGCGCATTTCCGTTTTGAAAGGCGAGCAAGCCCGAAAGATGGTTAGCTTCGACATTCTCTGGCTCTAACTCTCTAGCTTGTTTGTAAAATCCGCTGGCTTCAGATAGTTGGCCGACCTTGTGAAGCGCGAGGCCAGCATCGATGAGGGCTCTAATGTCAGACATCTTGTGGTTATAGGAATCTGTGTAAATCAACGCAACCAATTGCGCGACACAACAAAGACGAAATATTTTCACTAGAACGTGTTGAATTGTAACTAGGTCGTGAATTTCGTGCTTCACGCCCTCTCTATAGTTTGCTAAATCAACAAAAATTAAAAAGGTTGGCAACGTGGATTTAAGAGTTGGCGTGCGGTGGGATGATCCAGCTCAGAATGAGCGGATTCACAGAGCCCAAGAGCAGTGCTTAATTGACTATATCGAAGTCAATTACCCGATCCCCTTCGGGTCTAACCCGCATGGGCTGGACATCCCTGTCCTGGCGCATACGAGCAGCAATCCAACCTGCAGTGCCGAGGGGGTAAATCTCAATATCGCGCGACGCATCAAAGAAGCCGCAGACGAAACCAATTCCCCATGGATCGGTGAACATCTGTCCTGGCTTGGCACCGCACCGACAGGATCGTTGGGTTACCAGATCAATCCGCTTTTCACAGATGAAATTGCCGCCGTAACAGCCCTGAATGTTTCCCGTCTGAAAGAATATTATGACCGACCCATCGCATTAGAGCTCGGCCCGATCTATATCCAGTCCACTGGTTATGAAAGTGAAATGCACTTTTTGGGCTCAGTAGCCAATGAGGTCGACACCAAAGTCATCCTGGATGTAACCCATTGGCAAATCGGCAACCGTAATCTGGAACGTCCAATCGATTACGGCCTGGAAGCTATCGACCCTTCTCGCATCATCGAACTTCACATCGCCGGAATGCGTTTAGGGTCGGACCAACGGTTTTGGCACGATGCTCATGAACTGCTGCCGGACGCGGAAGTTTTATCAATCGCATCGAAGCTTATTGAAGATCTCCCGGCACTTGAGGCTGTAACGTTCGAACATAGCCCCATAGCTTCAGAAGAAGATTTCTTTGTTGGTCTTAGACAGATCAACGATCTGACCGGGAACCGTCGCTCCCGCACAGCCGCTTAAGCAGCATGCAAGAACCCACCGCTGAACAAGCGTTAAGGGACCGGGCCCGCAAATTACAGGCTCTGCATATCAAGCTGTTATTTTGTCCAACAACCCAGGAAAAATGGCTTACAGAAGCCAGTAAGGTGTTGGATGCTTTCGGACTGCCGTCCAATATGCAGGACCGGATTCCTGACATCACCACTGACCAGTTCAAGGCTGAATCCATCGGACGGCGAACCCTCGTGGAACGAAGTATTGGCAAAGCATTCCCCGAGACAAAACTGCATTTGGAAACTTCCCCCGACAGCCCAACTTTTAACGACTTCATCTGCTCAGATGAATTTTTCGACCCCAAATCAGGATTGCCACATAGCTCTGGTGTGGGGCCAGGGTACGAGAATATCAGCAAGTATTTTTTCTGGTTAAAACAGGAAACGAAATTAAATAGCGCTGATTGTGATCTCGACCTCCGCAATAAGGTCTATACCGAGTTCGCGACGTGGCTCATCAATGAATTTAACCGCCCTCACGACCCTTATTATGATCAATTCGAAGGTGGACTCTATTGGGTGCAGAACCCCAATGAAAACAAGCCTGTTATCCTGCTTAGCGATGAATATGTCCTTTATACGCTGAACGACACAAAGACCATCAAGCAGCTACCCCAGATCGGATTAACGGATTTGGACGGCGTGGAACCACCGGACTGGCCAGACGAAGCAACGCTCCTCTAAACTCCGCTCCTATGGAGCCGTTACTATTCTTTGTCAAAGGTATCGCCGCCGGGTTTGTCGTTGCCATTCCCGTTGGCCCGGTTGCCATGTTGTGTATCCGACGCACGCTGGCGACCAACCTGTTTTCCGGCTATGCAACCGGGCTCGGAGCTGCTTTAGCGGACACGCTTTATGCCGTCATCGCGGTCTATGGTATCAGCTTTATTGCCGACATTCTGTTCACCAACAATTTCTGGTTCCGCCTCATAGGTGGTGTCATTCTTTGTCTTATGGCGACGAGAATGCTCTTTGCTGCGCCAACTGAAAGCAAAGCCCAGGACACCGGAAAACTATTTGGAGACTTCGCGTCAGCGCTGGTGATCACTGGCACCAACCCCATCACGCTCATTGCGTTCGGCGTAATCTTTACATCCATTGGCGTAGCGAACGCCGGCGAACGATACGAATGGGCTGAGGCCCTCATCGCCGGAGTATTTGTGGGATCGGCTGTCTGGTGGATGACACTGAGCGGGCTCGCTGCAACTTGCCGCCGTCGGGTCGGCGACCTATCTTTGGTCGGGATCATCAGAATATCAGCGCTCGTCATTCTGGCCTGTGGCGTTCTAATCATCGTTGCTGCGGCCGTTCCAGAAAGCGCAATAGGCTCTCTCATTGCCTTGCCTGACCAGGCACGATAGCGCTGAGGGTGGCCTATTTTGCGTCAGCCTCAACTTCCATCGTCAGGAACTTCTCATCATCCTCCAGATCGATAGGCTGCAAGCCATAAAGATGTTCAGCGATCTGGACCGCATTCAATGCCGCGCCTTTCCGCAGATTGTCTGAAACGCACCAGAATGAGAGCCCATGCCTTACGGTCGGGTCCTTACGAATACGGCTGACATAGACCATATCATCACCGACACATTCAACCGGCGTCACATAGCCTTCATTCGCACGGTGATCGATCACCGTAACGCCCGGCATAGCACGTAACAGGCCACGCGCCTGATCAACGGTCAGTTCATTAGCCAATTCAACGTTGACGGATTCCGCATGACCAATAAAAACGGGCACCCGAACACAGGTCGCATTGACCTTGATATCGCGGTCGAGAATTTTATTGGTCTCGACACGCATCTTCCATTCTTCTTTGGTATCTCCATCATCCATAAACACATCAATATGCGGGATGACATTGAATGCGATCTGCTTGGTAAATAGCTCCGGCGTCACCTGGTCGTTTACAAAGATTCCCTTGGTCTGATTGAACAGCTCATCCATTGCCGCCTTGCCGCCGCCAGAGACTGACTGATAGGTCGAGACAACAACGCGTTTTATCTTCGCGGCGTCATGCAACGGCTTGAGCGCCATGACCATCTGAATCGTTGAGCAGTTAGGGTTCGCAATAATATTTCGTTTGGTGTGACGTTCTATAGCTTCGGGATTTACTTCCGGTACAACCAGAGGAACATCGGGATCCATACGAAACTCTGATGTATTATCGATGACTACGCAGCCCGCTTTTGCGGCGCGGGGTGCATGAATCGCGGACACTTTCGCACCCGGTGAAAACAGGGCGACGTCAAAACCGGTAAAATCGAAATCATCCAGGGTCTGAATCTTGAGGATGTCATTTTCGCCGAACGACACTTCCCGCCCCGACGAGCGTTCGGAAGCCAACGCAACGATGTCATCGATGGGAAAGGCCCGTTCCGACAACGTCTGCAAAATTTCACGGCCTACATTGCCGGTTGCACCGACAACAGCGACTTTATACCCCATAATCAAATTCCTGCGTAAATCGACCTCGCACAGGCATCACCCTGCGCGCCGAAGCGTTGACTTACGATCCTCAGCGACGTTTTTCAAGTCGTGATTTAAGGGGCTGACCTTAATTCTTGCTGAACAGGAAACACGCCAACCTATATCAATAGCCGCATTACATGTTTCGGCTTATTATTTGCTTGCTCCAACATTGCAATCCCGGACTGAAATAACAGTCGTTTGCTAGCAAAATCACTGCTCCCTGCTGCAACATCCAGGTCGATTAAAGAGCTCCTCGCTGCTTCGGTATTTTCAATCGATGTTGCCAAATTCACAGATGCCAAATTAAGGCGGTTCTGATCGGCACCAATCGACGCCCGTGAGGACTGGATCAGACCAATCGCATGGTCAATTGCGCCAATCGCGGTGTTGGCGCCACTTTGCGAAGAAATATCAACACCATTCATTCCAAGCGCCGCTATAGAGCTGTCGGAGAGTGTCAAAGACAAATTATCCGCCGATGCATCAGTTCCGGTCCCGACCTTGATATCAATTGTTCCAACGGAGCCATCGAGCAGCCCGGTCCCGGCAAATTCAGTATCAGCGGAAATTCGATCAATTTCCGAAGCCAACGCCCGAAATTCGGTATTCAGGGCCTTTCGCTCACCAGCACCGAGTTGACCGGAACTGGCTTGTACCGCCAGGGACTTCATTCTAGCCATAATATCGTTGGTACGCGCCAATCCCCCGTCTGCTACTTGTAAGACAGCGTTGGCCTGCCCCACATTCACCTTTGCCTGCTGCAATCCGCTGACTTCAGCGCCCATGCGGGAGCCAATAGCAAGCGCCGCCGCATCGTCTTTGGCGGATAACACACGGCGGCCTGCTGCGAGTTTAGCCATAGCAAGACCAAGGGCTTTGTTGGACCCGGATACATTACGATGCGCCACGTGGGCCGCAAAATTTG
>CALIBP010000276.1 GCA_938048165.1 uncultured Alphaproteobacteria bacterium
TCATGCCAACTCTACCAACGCAGCGCAGATATCTTTCTGGGCGTTCCGTTCAATATTGCATCCTATGCGCTTCTCACCTTAATGATCGCGCAGGCCACAGATTTAAAACCAGGGGACTTCATACATACCTTTGGAGATGCGCACCTTTATAATAATCATCTGGATCAGGCAGCGGAGCAGCTGGGCCGGGAACCCCGACCACTGCCCGAGATGCTTCTCAACCCCGACGTCACAGACATTTTTAAGTTCTCATACGAAGATTTTGTCCTCGATGGTTATAATCCGCATCCGCATATTTCTGCCCCTGTTGCAGTTTAATCGGTGATGCGACTTTCTCTTATTGTTGCGGTTGCTGAGAACGGCGTGATTGGGCGGGACAATGATTTGCCCTGGAAATTATCTGGCGACCTGAAACGGTTTAAAGAGGTGACGATGGGTAAACCCATCATCATGGGACGCAAAACCTATGAGTCTATAGGGCGACCTCTGCCGGGGCGCGCGAATATTGTTATGACTCGCGATCCAGAATTCTCTGCGGACGGTATCGTTGTGGTCCACGACTTATCGAGTGCTGTCGAGGCTGGGGAACATGCTGCAACGAAAAGTGGGGTCGATGAGATCATGGTAATTGGCGGAGCCAATATCTATGAGGCGACCCTTTCAGACGCGGATCGCCTGTATGTGACGGAGGTCCACAAGGTGGTTGAAGGCGATGTGCGGTTTGCCGATATTGATAGCGCCGTTTGGATTGAGGTTTCACGTGAATACTGCAAGGCGGGCCCACAAGAAACCTGTGACTACAGCTTTGTGATGTTTGATCGGGTCGCCGCATGACACAGCACCGTTACTAGCCCTCGAAATTATAATCTGTTAACAAATTCCGGTAACCATGGGAGTGACTTGAAATTCACTTGCGGGAAACGGAGGTTCAGGCAATGCGGTCCATTTTTCTCAGGATCGTTTTAGGCGTTACGCTGCTGTTTGCCAGCAGTTCGAGTGCTGCAGTTTTCGCCGATCAGACAGCACGTTTGTCTTTACCGAAAGCGGATCGGGTCGTGGTTCTGAAATCAGAACGCCGGTTGGTTCTGATGAGAGGCGATTTTGTTTTAAAAGTATTCCCTATCGCTCTAGGCCGTTACCCCAAGGGTCATAAGCAGTATCAGGGCGACGCCAAAACACCTGAAGGTGAATACCTCCTCGATTTTAAACTCAAGAACAGTCAGTTTTATCGCGCGATCCGAGTGAACTATCCAAATGCCAGAGACAGGGCGAAGGCACAGGCGCTCGGTAAAGACCCCGGCGGCAAAATTATGATTCATGGTCTGCCAAACAGTATGTCAGCAGAACGCGTCGGGCATCCGTATATCGACTGGACTCAGGGCTGCATTGCCGTGAATAACAAGCAGATGGATGAAATCTGGCAAATGGTCGATGCAGGCACACCGATCGAAATTCATCCCTGACGTCAGATGCCTCTAGGCAGCAGATTTTGCTTTCTGTAATGCGCGCCAGACTTTTTCCTGCGTCGCCGGCATTTCGATAGGCGGTGCACCAACTTGGTGCAGTGCATCGTTGATTGCATTCATGATCGCTGGCATGGCACCGACGGTACCCGCTTCCCCGACACCCTTGACGCCGAGAGGGTTTCTCGCGGTCGGGACTTCGTTTGCTGCTATGTCGAAGCTGCAGAAATCATCGGCGCGCGGCATGCAGTAATCCATGAAGGAGCCAGTAAGGAGCTGGCCGCTCTCTGGGTCAAAATGAACATCTTCCATCAGGATCTGACCGGCACCCTGAACGATGCCGCCATGAACCTGGCCGTCAAACAACATCGGATTAAGGATCGTTCCTGCATCATCGACCGCCGTATAACGGACGAGTTCGACTTTGCCTGTGTCAGAATCGATTTCAACCTCGGCGAGGTGAACGCCATTTGGATAAGTCGGCATCTGACCTTGTCCCATGCCAAACTCGCCGTGTTCATAGAGACCCGGCTCAATATCAGCCGGGAGTTTTGGTTTCTGGAACGCGGTCTTTGCGACTTCTTCGAGCGATATTGTTTTATCAGTTCCGGCTACCGTAAAGGTCCCGTCGCCATATTCGATGTCGTCATCAGCTGCTTCAAGTAAATGGGCCGCAATCCGCTTGCCTTTTGCAATAATTTTCTCCGAGGCATTGATAACGGCGGCACTGACGAAGACGGCACAACGGGCATTAAACGTGCCGATGCCATGCGCCACTTTGTCGGTGTCGCCAAACCGGTATTGGACTTTATCGGTGTTAATCCCGAGGCTGTCCGCGAGAACCTGCTTAAATGTCGTGCCATGGCCCTGCCCATGGTCCATAGCACCACACAGGAGTGTAATATTTCCTGACGGGTCAAACCTGATTTCAACATGTTCGAAATTTGTACTGGCGACGCCTGTAACGGAGTTTGAAGAGCCGACTCCTAGTATTTTCCCACGTGTAGTACTATCAGCGCGGCGCTCGTCTATACCGTCATAATCGCCGGCCTTCAGGCAATCTTCGAAATTCCGGATAAAGTCACCACAATCATAGATGTCCCCAAAACAGGTCGTGAAGGGCATCTGATCGGGGCCGACTGTGTTGCGACGCCGCAATTCTATGGGGTCAATTCCCAGTTCCCGGGCTGCAAAATCGACCATCACTTCAAGGACATAGACAGGTTCTGGCTTGGCACCGCCGCGATACTGTGCATTGCCAATCATGTTTGTTAGGCCGCCCGTGACTTTTGCATGGATCGCGGGAATTCCATAGACGCCTGCGAGACCCCCAAGCCCGCCGGTGGCCGTCCGAAGGTTGCGATCGTTTCCGAAATAGGCACCGATTGGCACTTTGGTATGCGTCCGTAATCCCAGGAACTTCAAATCAGCATCAAGCGCCAGTTCACAATCGACCAAACCACCACGTGCCTGTTCATCTGTCATGATGCCCTCGGTACGATCCCCGATCCATTTCACAGGCCTGCCGATTATTTCTGAGGCCCAGAGCGACAGGCTGTACTCAGGATGACATCCCCCTCTGGTGCCGAAACCACCGCCCATATTGTCGCAGATCACACGGAGCTGGGTTTGCGGAATGCCAAATATCTGGCCGGAAATCTGTTGTCGAATGCCGTGAACTGATTGGACAGTGGCGCGCAGTGTGTAGCGATCTTCGTAAGAATCATATTCCGCAATGCAGCCACGGTTTTCCATCGGATTACCCGCTACCCGATTGACGCAGACTCGGTGCTTGACGATGTGAGCAGCTTTTGAGAACGCGGCATCGACGGCTGGAGCGTCGCCCTTCTCGAAGGTATAGGCTTCGTTGCTTGGGTTCTCTTCCCACAGGGCGTAGGCCCCTGGTGCCAGCGCATCATCGACAGACGCAATCACTGGCAACGTACCGAAGTCGACCTCGATAAGTTCGGCAGCGTCTTTTGCCTGAGCGACTGTTTCTGCGACAATAAAGGCGATAGCTTCACCGGCGTAACGAACGCGACCTTGGGCCAGCAGTGGTTGAGTGCAAACGAACCCTGGTGAGCCATCACTTCGTTTGCCGGGTGCAGCTGGTCTCAATGTTCCCAGACCCCTTGCCTTAATGTCTTCGCCTGTAAGGACAGTCAAAACACCGGGTGCATTCGACGCCGCGGTTGTGTCGATAGACCGTATGTCAGCATGGGCGATCGGTGATCTGAAGACATAGGCGTGTGCCTGATTCAACGCATTGACATCATCCGTATAGCGCCCGCGTCCTTGCAGGAGTCTCAGGTCTTCTTCACGAGGAATCGCTTTGCCGACGTAGTTCATGATTTATACCGTCCTATAAATGGCGGCCTCCATTGGAGTGCCCTCGCATGTGGCTCGCCCGGTTTCTACCATATGTTCTAAATGTGCCAGCACGGACCGCGAGGCAGCACCGTGCATTTTTTCCGGTAAATGTTTATACAGCCGCCCGACGATTTCCGGAATAGTGTGATAGCCGTTATCCAGGCACTTCTGGATTTCGCCTTCGCGCATTCGGCGGTGATTTCGATAGGCTCGCGTGAAGGGCTCAGGGTCAGGAATAGAAGGTCCATGTGCCGGCCAGTAGGTCTTTTCGTTCCGTGCAAGACATACTTCCAGGCTAGAAAAATACTCCGCCATATTGCCGTCAGGCGGTGACACCACCGTTGTATTCCAGCTCATGATATGGTCGCCAGAAAACAAAATGTCTTCTTCGGCTAGGGCGAAGCACATGTGGTTGGACATATGACCTGGTGTGTGGACGGCTTCTAGCGACCAGCCATCTCCTTTAATGATCGTCCCGTCTTCCAAAACATGATCCGGTGCGAAGTCATATTGAATGGATTCAGCCGTTTTGACACCTGTCGGGATTTCTCTCGGGATAGCGCCATGGACCTCACCACCAATTTTTTCTTTGAGCGGTGTTACGCCGGGGGAGTGGTCGTTATGGGTGTGGGTAACGAGGATGTTCTCGACGGTTTCCCCTTGAAGAGCTTTAACCAGAGCGGATGTTTGTTCTTCCAGTAAGGGACCTGGGTCGATAATGGCGACGCGGCCGTGTCCGATAATATAGGTGTTGGTGCCATGGAAGGTGAAGCCGCTGGGATTACGGGCGACGAGGCGGCGAACCAGCGGTGTTACCTGCTGGACTTCACCATATTCAAATTCCATACGCTTGCGGAAGGGGATCGTGGCTTCAGTCATGCGGGATTACTCCACAATGATTTCCGGGGCAACAGGTTGGCTGGCACCGCTCGAAACTTTCGCCCAAAGCGCATCCGCGATGGCATGATAGGCCTTGGCTTGCGGACCGTCGGGATCGGTCGCGACTATGGGACGGCCGTTATCGGATCCCTCGCGGATCGCCATTTCCAGGGGGATCTCGCCGAGAAAGTCGACCCCCATCTGCGCCGAAGCTTTTTTTGCGCCACCATGGGTAAAGATTTCAGACCTCTCCCCGCAATGCGGGCATAGAAAATAACTCATGTTTTCGATGATGCCGAGGACTGGGACTTCAACCCGCTTGAACATATTCAGACCTTTGCGTGCATCGAGCAGGGCTAAATCCTGTGGCGTCGAGACGATAACGGCACCCGCTAGGGCGACGCGTTGCGCCATGGTCAGTTGAGCGTCACCTGTGCCCGGTGGCATGTCGACGATGAGGACGTCTATTTCTCCCCATTCGACATCGCCCATCATTTGCTCAAGGGCACCCATGACCATCGGGCCACGCCAAATCATCGGTGTGTCAGCGGCGACCATAAAGCCAATAGACATGCATTTGAGGCCATATTTTTCTATTGGCATCAGCCGTTTACCATCTGGCGAATCCGGCTTTTCAGTAATGCCCAGCATCATCGGTAGTGAAGGGCCATAAATATCGGCATCGAGAATGGCGGTTTTGAGCCCTTTTTGCGAGAACGCGAGCGCCAGATTGACGGCAGTTGTCGATTTGCCAACACCCCCTTTGCCAGACGCGACGGCGATCACAGCCCCTATGTCTTCCAGCAATTTAACCGGTTGTTGTTGCCCGCCTTGAGTCTGGGCGGCGGGCTGCGCTGGCTGCGGTGCTGCTGTTGTGGTTGGGGCGGTCAGGACAACCGTGACTGATAGGACACCAGGGATCGCCTTGACGGCATTTTCTGCGGCCTTACGAACGGGTTCCATCTTTGGGCCGCGATCCGCATCCACCTCGATTGTAAAACCGACGTTGCCGCTCTTGCTGACCAACCCTGTGATCATGTTCAGGCTGACGATATCCTGGCCTCTATCTGGGTCCTGAATCGTGCGCAGCGCGTCAAGAATTTGGGCGTTGCTGATGTCGGCCATAAAATTACTCCGGTCTAAAATTAAAAAATTGCGGAAAATATACTAGAAACGCTACGTTGCTATCGAGTTTGTGCTAACATATATACCCCGTAGGTCTGGTGGCAATGCGCTGCCATAACTTTGAAGAGGACAAAACGATATGCCTTGGCAACAACAGGGTGGTGGCGGCAATAAAGGTGGCGGCGGTCCGTGGGGTAGTGGCCCAAGCGGTGGTGGCTCCGGCGGCGGTGGCGGTACCCGACCGCCCGACATTGAGGAAATGCTCCGCCGCGGTCAGGATCGTTTTAAACAAATGATGCCAGGCGGTCTTGGGGCCGTAGGAATTTCTCTCCTCGTCGTTTTAGGTATAGTCGCCTGGCTATTGACTGGTATGTATCGCGTGCAGCCCGGTGAACAAGGCGTTGAGCTTCTGTTTGGAAAATTTGCAAACCAGACTAACTCGGGTCTACATTTTTGGTTTCCCGCGCCGATTGGCAGTGTGACGACCCCAAATGTTGAGCGGACAAATACAATTTCGATTGGCTTCCGAGGAACTGGCGGTGCTGGGCGTACGGCTTCTATCCGCGATGTTTCCGAAGAAAGCCTGATGCTAACCGGTGACCAAAACATCATTGATATCGATTTTGTGGTGCAGTGGCGGATTAAGAACGCAAAAGATTTTCTGTTTAATATACGTGATCCGCAGGCGACGGCCAAGCTGGCTGCAGAGAGTGCGATCCGCGAGATCGCCGGCCAAAACACTTTGGAAGATGTGCTGGCAAAACGGCGTCAGGATGTTGAAGTAAAAACCAAGGCCCTGCTTCAGAAAATTTTGGATACCTACAAAGCGGGTATCTTCGTTGCGGAAGTCAAAATGCAAAAAGTCGATCCACCGCAACCCGTGATCGATGCGTTTAATGATGTTCAGCGGGCAAAGCAGGATAAAGAGCGTCAGCAGAACGAGGCTGATGCCTATCGTAATGACATTATTCCGAAGGCCGAAGGTGAATCCGCGCGGCTTGTTCAACAAGCAACCGCTTATCGGGAGCAACTTGTCAAAGAAGCGGAGGGTGAAGCCAAAAGGTTCCTGTCCGTTTATGAAGCATACAAGACTGGCAAGCAGGTAACCATTCAGCGTCTTTATCTCGAACGGATGCAGGAAGTCCTGAAGGACGCCGATAAAATTATTATGGATAGTGGCAAGGGTGGACAGGGCGTGGTTCCTTATTTGCCATTGCCGGAGATTAAGAAGCGATCCGATAGATCTGCTCAGGGAGCGCGCTGATATGAATAGAATAATTCTCATTATCCTGGGTGTCATTGTCGTTGTTGGCGGCATCTCAGCATTTGATGCGATGTATACAGTCCATCAAACACAACATGCATTGGTGCTTCAGTTTGGCCGCTATGTAAGGACGGAAAGCGATCCTGGTCTTCATTTCAAAAAACCATTTCTGGAAAGTGTCGAGTATTTCGAAAACCGACTTCTCGATCTTGACCCACCCGCTCAGGAAGTCGTTCTGGCCGATCAAAAGCGCGTCAACGTAGATGCCTTTGTACGATATAAAATTGTCAATCCACTTGAATTTAAGAAAAAAGCGGTAACGCAAACCAACTTTTTGCAGGTATTTGGTGGCCGTTTAAACGCGGCCGTCAGAGCGGAAGTCGGCCAAATTTTATTGGGCGACATGTTGTCTGATAAGCGCGATGACGTCATGGCCCGTATCACAAACCAGATGAAGAGTCAGGCTGCTGACTTTGGGATCGAAGTGGTTGATGTGCGGATTGGACGGACTGATTTACCGCCTGCAACCAGTCAGGCGGTTTACAATCGGATGCGGTCGGAACGTGTTGAACAGGCTGTAAAACTTCGTTCCGAAGGTGCAAAGATTAAAGCGGAGATCCAGGCGAATGCCGATCGTGAACGTACCGTCATTCTAGCTGGGGCCCGTCGGACGAGCCAAATTCTTCGAGGCGAAGGAGAAGGTCTTAAGACCAGGTTGCTGAATGATGCCTTTGGTCAAGATCCTGAATTCTTTGGGTTCTACCGGAGCATGGAAGCCTACGGCGAAGCACTTGGTGAAGGGACCACGATGGTGCTTTCGCCTGACAGTGAATTCTTCCGTTATTTCAGAAACTTAGGTGGCAAAAACCCCGTCAACAAAGAGTAAGTGTAGGCGCGATCCCCGATGTATCCAGATTTGGTGATCGCGTTCGCACTCGTTTTGGTGATTGAGGGGCTTCTTTACGCATTATTTCCAGATGCAATGAAGCGGATGATGGTGTCGGTTTTATCGATGCCATTGTCCTCCATTCGCTCCGCAGGACTCCTTTCAGCCATTATTGGCGTTGGAATCGTATGGTTAATACGGTTGTGACAAAAATGAGCCATTGATTGCCTAACGGGTAATCTCTCCGTTATCGTCCTTATATTATGCACCATGTCGCAGGTGCCGTAGACGACCGGGGTTGGCATGCAACGGACGTTTGTAATTGCGGCGGGGCTGGTCGTTGCTGGTTGCAGCAATTTTCCATCGATCCCGCTACTGAACGATGATGATCGTTCAAAGACCGTCATATCTGACGAGCAAAGCGCTGGGCGAGCTATCGATTCAGCGTCATCTTCGGGAGATGGTGCGGAGGACCGGCAATTGGCGATCGTATCGCGCCGGCCCCGAAACGGAAGCCAAAGCGAAAACCGGTAGTTCGGATTGAACCTAAATCCTTAGTAGGGCTGACTCGAAATCAGGTGCGCGCCATGATTGGCGCTCCTGTGGCGATTGCAGACTCGCCCCCTTCAACGGTGTGGAGCTATAGCGCGAAAGGATGCGCGTTAGACGTATTTTTCTATTTGGACGTCGGTTCTAAGACTTTTCGCGCACTAACTTTTGATCTGAAAACCGGCGATAAAAACGGGGCAATATCCCCGACATGTCTTGGCAAAATAAAGGCGGCAGGAAATGGCAGCTAACGCAGAGATGCTTATGAAACCCGTGCCCACAGAATTGGTTCGGGTGCTCGTAGTTGACGACGAATTGTTTCGTGAATCGTTACAGCAAAATCTCATCGATACAGGTTTTGACTCTTGGGCATTTGGTGACGGGCCATCTGTGCTTGCTTTTCTTGAGGACGGGAACAGAGCTGATTTGATTTTGCTCGATTGGCGAATGCCGGGCATGACCGGGATCGAAGTTCTTCGCAAGCTACGGATTTCTGGCCATGAAGTTCCGGTGATCTTTTTAACGGCTCTTTCTGATCAGATGTATGAAGAGGCCGCTTTAATTGGGGGCGCAGTTGATTTTGTAGAAAAATCTCGGAGTTATACGATCCTGAAGCGTCGGATTGAGCTCATTATGGACGGCCCGAAGGCGCAATCTGCTGAGGTTGCTATCATCCAGGATAACGATGCTACATTTTCCCTTGGTGATTTGACCCTCGATCCTGAAATCGGTCGGGCGGAATGGGGCAATGACAGAATAAATCTGACCCTGACCGAATTCAGGATAGTACATTTACTGGCACGTCAAAGCGGTCGTGATGTTCGTTATCGAGAGATTTACGACTTGGTGCGTGGCGAGGGCTTCATTGCTGGTATGGGGGAGCAGGGTTATCGAGCAAATGTCCGGGCTTTTATCAAAAGAATTAGGCAAAAATTTCGTGAGGTCGATAATGGCTTCGATCGTATCGAGAATTACCCCGGTTTCGGGTACCGCTGGCGCGTCGATCCGTAGAGGGTGGACTGAGATCGTCAGGCGCTCGTTGCCCCTGGCGCGGGCGTTTGCGACTAAACTGGTTCTTTTGCTCGCAATTTTTGTTGCGGTACCGTGGATTCTGTACGGGCAATTTCGTGCAGCCGATGAGGATAAGCAATCGCTCCTTCTGAAGGCAGCTCAAGAACAAGGACGGCTTGTTGCCGAGTCGATTAAGCCTCACCTTTCGGAATTTACGCCAAAAGCCATTAGTGAGGTCGCTGCTGTTTTGTCGCGGATTGGCGGTGAAGAAACAAATATTAAGGTGTTGTACCGACCCGTTGAGGCCACCAAGACAAACGGGTTTTATTATGTCGCTTCAGCGCCAAAGGTTTCAGCTAGTTACCTTGCGAGCGAGCAGGAAGAACTGATTCAAACTGGTATATTCAATAGTTTGCCTGCGACCTGCGAGCGGATAGATTCGACGGCCGCTCGTTATCGCAACCCCAAAGGCAAGGAAGAATTACTTGTATCGATGCGGGCCGTAAATACGGGTGCAGGTTGCTGGGTCATCATCACGTCGACGGCGGCGGCTGATTTTCTTGAGACGGGCATAGGGCGCCCGTACTGGCAAACGCCAGAAATTCGGTTTGCAGCGATGATTTATCTTTTGATGGCGGTCTTTGTCGTTGTGCTGTTTTTGGATGGTCGTCGAAATTTGCAGCGGTTCGCGACGCTGGCTCGACGTATCCGAACACGTAAGCGGGACAACACCACTTTTGCCGAAGAAAACCATATTCCGGAATTAGGTGGGGTCGCGATTGAGTTTGATCGCATGGTTGGTGCGTTACGACATTCCGCGCAAATGATTCGCTATATGGCAGAGGACAACGCGCATGCTTTTAAGACTCCAATCGCGGTAATCGCGCGGGCGGTAGAACCACTCAAACGTTCGTCCGATACTCGGGACGGGCGGGCGCAACGCGCGATTGAGATCATCGAACACTCTGTGCAGAGATTGGACAATCTCGTTTCTATCGCCAGGCGTATGGACGAGGCGTCGGCCGAAATCATCGACCCTACCTGCGAGCCCGTAGAGATATCAGTTCTGTGCCGGAAAATTGTAGAGGAATACACCACAGCGCTTGTCTCAAAAGAACTGTCTATTTCTGTAGAAGTCGATCAGCCCGTCGTCGTATTGGCACAGGAAGACTCATTGGAAACAGTCCTTGAGAATTTGCTCGAGAACGCGGCGAGCTTTTCCTCAAAAGGCCAATCGATTCATATCAGCATCGCCAAAGAAAACGGCAATGGCGTTATAACGCTCGAGGATTCCGGTCCGGGTATCGATGAGTCGGATCTTGATCGCGTGTTTGACCGGTATTTCACTAAACGCAGTTCAGACGAGGCCTGTGCTCAGAATCAGCATTTCGGCGTTGGGTTATGGATCGTTCGCCGCAATATTGAGGCTATTGGCGGGACGGTTTATGCGGGTAACCGACCCGAAGGGGGGTTGCGGATCACGATGAAGTTGCCTTTGGCCTGATATATAAGGCCTCTCTTCTTCTATAAGAATCAGACTTGTCCACATTGCCACAATTTTGTCTTACCTTTGCCACGCTATGACTACGGTGTCCCTATTACTATCCGATAGCTGAGATTCGGCTAATCTCTTCTTGAGAGTAGGCATTATTGGATAAAAGGGTGCAGGTTACGAATAGGTTCTTTCGCTCTGTTCTTATTTTGAAATGCGTAATTGCGTTTGCTGGCGTTGGAATCGCAATTGCCGTGAATACAGTGGCCCCCGATTCATTTGTTCAGATTGCTGAACACGGAGTTGCGTCGCTGCTTCTTCCTCAGGGTACGGGGCACTGGTTGTGAGGATGAACAATCAAATTGCTACGATGTCCGTCCGTTCTTTCCGTTCATACGCGGAAGTGTCTCCGGTCAAACCAGAATCCCGTACGTCATCTGTTGCACATTTGATTGATATTGAACGCACGGTGTGGGATCCAGATTATCGTCGCTGGGCGATCGATCAACTTAGCAAACAAGATCACGGCTAAAACTTTCTGCCGTCTTCACCACTGCTCACGTAATTTTGCTACCTAGTTAGTAAAATCCGCGTGAGGGGTGGAAATTGCCCAAATTAAAACACATTTGATACCCATATCCGGCCCAACCAGAGCA
>CALIBP010000277.1 GCA_938048165.1 uncultured Alphaproteobacteria bacterium
CAGGAGAACATCATGGCTGAAGGCGAAACCGCACTTATCGTTGGCGTCGGCGCCGGGCTGAGCGCCTCGCTCGCACGGCGATTTGCGTCAGAAGGCATCAAGGTTGCGCTGGCGGCCCGAAATACCGACAAGCTTGGCGAGCTGATCGCTGAAACTGGTGCCAAGTCCTATGCCTGTGACGCCACCGACCCGGCGGTGGTTGAAGCTTTATTCCAATCCGTGACCAGCGATCTCGGCGAACCCGATATCGTTGTCTATAACGCCTCAAACCGGGTACGTGGCCCGATCACCGAAATCGATCCTGACGCCGTGCTCACCGCCATCAAAATTACCTGCTATGGCGCATTTCTCGTCGCGCAGCAGGCGGCAAAACAGATGGTCGCGCGTGGCAGTGGTGCGATCTTTTTCACCGGTGCCTCGGCTGGCGTGAAGGGTTATCCCAACTCCGCCACCTTCGCGATGGGCAAGTTCGGTCTGCGCGGGCTGGCGCAAAGCATGGCACGTGAGCTGCATCCGCAGAATATTCATGTCGCGCATTTTGTCATCGATGGCGGCATTAAACAGCCCGGTGACCCGCGCTCCGACCGTGGACCCGACGGGTTACTGAACCCCGATAGCATCGCCAACAGCTACTACAATTTCTGGCGCCAGCCACGCGACAGCTGGGCATGGGAACTGGAACTCCGCCCCTGGGTTGAGAAGTTTTAAGCCGAGCCAAAACTGACCCACTTCAGAAAATCCCAACCCACGCGGTCAATTTGACGACCGACTCCGCGGCTGCTGAAAATTTGCTACAATTTATTAAGGTAAAATAAAATCAGTGGGTTAAGGGATTATGGGGCTTTGTAAGAACGTCGTAAATTCGCCTAGGTTTTCGAAGTTTTTGGGACTAGGGGTCTGTCTCACGGTCCTAACTGGTGGGTCACCAGCAGGAACAGCCCAAGATTCACTGCTATCAACCCTTGAGCCGAAGGCGATTCTCCAGGCGGTTCAAGCTGGAGACACAACCTAAGCATTAGCTAGCGGTTTTAACAGCCTCGCACAGAAAGGGTCGTGGTTTTCAGAAGAATGGATTCGCACGTTTGTTCCAACCGCTGAAATAAAACTTCAGTTGAGCGACGACTTGAAACCCGTTGGCAGCGCTCTGTTTCTGGTCCCCCTATTCGAGCGCACAGAAAGCAATGATCTATTATTCACTCAAGGCAGTATTTCCCGGTTTGATCGACGCACGACGACCAATATTGGCATAGGATATCGTCGGCTTGTTTTGAATGAAAAGCTTCTGCTCGGGGTAAATAGTTTTTTCGATTATGAGTGGCCTTACAACCATAGCCGGGCAAGCGTTGGCGGAGAAATTCGAACAACCGTTGGTGAAGTCAATTTCAATTATTATTGGGGGATGAGCGGCTGGAAAGTCGGTGCCAACGGTTTTGAAGAACGTGCTTTAGATGGCTATGACGTCGAACTAGGCCTACCCCTCCCTTACATGCCTCGCACGAAACTATACGGAAAAATCATGGAATGGACGGGTCAGACCGGAGACTTCAGCGAAAAGGGCCTAAGTTATTCCTTTGAGGGTGAATTTTATAACGGTGTTTTTCTTGAAGTTGGCCGCAGACATTTCGAGCAATCTAACAACGAAAATTTCGTTGCCGTCCGTGTCAATCTGGTCGAGTTAATGCTCGGTCACAAGCGCGAAAAACCATTTTTTACAAAGCAACCTTATCAACTGGCAAGCATGTTAGATCATAAATATGATAAAGTTCGTCGGGAAAATCTAATCCGTAAGGAACGACGCGTGTTGGGTAATTTTGCCGTAACGGCGAGCGGGTTTTAGGAGCTAAATCGTGCGTATTTTTGCAACAATCGTTTTTTTGTTTGCTGGCTTCTTCTCCGGAGCGCCAGCGTCAAGTCAAGACCCATCTGCCTGTACAGTGATCGGATCGCAAACGTCTTTCCCGACCGGTACCGATTGTTGGGGCGAGCCGGATTTCTATCAGATTAGGATTTATGAGGTCGGTCTTTGTACGTCTCCGCCGACAACTCCCACGACTAGCAGTATACCTGGTCTTTCGAGCTGTGCCGCAATTTTTACGAGCACAACAGGCTCTATCGTGAGTGTAACCCCCACAACGAGCTCTGCGCTCTCGGGCGTTTTCACGCGCCCGGCAAATGGGAGTTACTCCCATGGCTATATACGAATGGATTCCTCTTTCGACATTCAGGCTTCCCTCGATTTCGGTCAGCCGATTACAGGAGATGCGGGTGGTAATGGGCAATTTTGCGCCACGATAAATGGGTCAGTAAGTGGGGGGACATCAGCGACTTGCGCTAATGTGGCGCCAACCGCCGGGACTTTACAAACACCATTGACTAATTTTGGTGATGAAAAGTTTTCAGCTTCAGCCTCAGCAACATCAACAACAAATCGCGGCACTTCAACGATCGATGGATTTCTGATGACCGGTGCGGATCTGCTCGCAACATCTGAGGCCGATGTTCAAAGGCTCTTTGGAGTCCAGACTTTTGGTGTACCGGTATCCATAGCAGACACAACAACAGGTGTTGATATTAGCTTTCGGGTGACAACAGGCATGACGCTTATTGGGAATGCTGGCCCAACCCTCTCCATCGACAGTGGTCCCTTTATCATCGATATAACCCCGATACCTTAACCCAAGGGCTAAGAACAAAACTATCTGTTTCGCCCACCAAACAGCAGCACATCATCGCCTGGTTTCCAGGCTGGGTATTTTGTCATGACCGAGAGAAATAAGTCGCCCTCGATATGGCGTTTAATCCACGCCTGTAAAAGCGGATAAGGCGCGTCGTCGAACCACGCCTTATCAACAAAGGCGAACTGGCGGACAAACGGGAACACTGCGATGTCAGCGAACGTTGTGCGCGGCGCGCTCAGCCCCTTGCAGTCATTGGCTACCAAACGGCTTTCCATGTCCGACAGAAATTTCTCGCCCTGCCCCCGGTAATAGCTCTGGGGATGTTCAGGGAAACGAACGTGATATTTGTAATGATCCAGACTGTCCTTGAAGTCACCGTCGAGCCGGTTGATCAACGCATCGAGATCATCATCTAGATCAAGCCAGTCCTCAGGATCATTGGCAGCAAGCGCCCAGCGCATAACATCGAGACTTTCATCGAGGATGGTCCCGTCCTGCAATTGTAGAACCGGTACTGTCCCCTTTGGCGACAACTCAATCATCGATTCTGGCTTGTCGCGCAGGACGACCTCGCGCAATTCACACACAACACCCGACTGCATGACTGCCATCCGCGCCCGCATCGCATAGGGGCAGCGACGAAAGGAATAGAGGATGGGGTAATCAGCCATCGTGCGCTAACTGTCCTTAGCTTCACGGCGTTTCGCCATGTCGATCTGCCGCTGGCGTTCCTTGAGACCGGCGATTTTTACAGCACTGTGCTTGCCATGACAGTTCGGACAGGACACGCCGATCTCATAGAGCGGTGAGTCCCGATCAGCTTCCGAGAGCGGCCGCCGACAGGCGTAACATTGTGCATAGGAGCCGGGCGCGAGATTTTCGTCGACCGCAACCCGGTCATCAAACACGAAGCACTCACCGCGCCACAGGCTTTCTTCCTTATCGACGGTCTCGAGATATTTCAGAATGCCGCCATCGAGATGGTAGACCTCTTCAAATCCCTGCTTCATGAGATAGTTGGTGGCTTTTTCGCAGCGGATACCGCCGGTACAGAACATCGCCACCTTGCGATGCTTTTGCGGGTCAAGCTCATTATCGACAAATTTGGGAAACTCGCGAAAGGTTTCAGTGCCGGGCGAGATTGCATTTTCAAACGTGCCTATATCGACTTCATATTCATTGCGGGTATCAATAGTCAGGACGTCCGGCTCCTGAATCAATTCATTCCAGCGCTTGGCATCAACCCGTTCGCCACACAGCGCGCCAGGGTCGGTGTCTGGCACACCCATCGTGACGATCTCACGCTTGAGCCGAACTTTCATTCGGCGAAACGGCGGCTTATCGGTATAGGATTCTTTATAGCGCAGCGTCTTAAATCGTGTATCCGCGCGAAGGTAATCCAACAGGGTATCAATCCCCTCGCGTGGCCCAGCGATGGTCCCGTTCAGCCCCTCCCGCGCCAGCAGAATGGTCCCCATTAAACCGTTGGCGATACATAGATCCTGAAGCGGTGGCTTCATCTCTTCGAAGTCGTCGAGGCCGACAAAGTGGTACATCGCCACGACGATAAGCTGATTTTCCTGTTGCCCCGTCATTGCCCGCATATCTCTAATGCGGCGCGGGCAATTTTGGTAGTGATTTTAGTGCGCAGATAAAGAACGGCATTTGCCTTAATCGCCATGCGGGTACTCATTCGGTGAATTTGAACTCTTTATGATGTCGTTGGTGGTTAAATTATAACGATCAGCGAGATTTTTTCGGAAAAAAAAACGGACGTCATCACCAGCGGCGTAAATTGGCTTAATAGCATCGTGTGGGGTGTCCCCATGCTGGTCCTGATTTTGGGGGTCGGGCTTTTCCTGACAGTTGGCCTCAAAATCATGACGATTTTGAAAATCCCCCTTGGGTTTAAGCGCCTCTAGCCGGGACGCATTCTGGGTGGTGACGGTGATATCAGCCCTTTTAATGCGCTGATGACATCACTGGCCGCAACCATCGGCACCGGAAACATCGCCGGTGTCGCCACAGCGATTTTTCTCGGCGGGCCGGTCGCCATCTTCTGGATGTGGATGACCGCCCTGGTCGGCATGGCCACCAAGTTCGCCGAAGCCGTGCTCGCGGTTCATTATCGTGAGGAAGATGCCAACGGCAAACGTGTCGGCGGGCCGATGTATTACATCAAAAACCCGGTGATCAGCGCCGCACTGGCAACAACGAGATTGCCAAACACGCCATTTACCGCATGCGGCACACCAGTCTTCACACGCCCCTGCACAACCATCGACAAGCCAACAGGGTGATAGATCGCTGCGAACGCGCCAATACCAAACAGCCCCGCCGCAATCTGGATCGGTTACTCGGCCAGGGCGGTCGCCATTGAACACAACCCGATACCGACAAAGAAGATCGCCATCACCCCTTCAAGGCTCCACTTATCGGCCAGCCACCCGGCCGGAATCGAACAGGCGGCAAAGGCAACAAAGCCCGGCGTCGCGTAAGGAATCAGTTCGGCATAGCTCATCCCCCATTCGCGGGTCAGAGTCAGCGCCGCCGACGTCGCAAAGACCAGCATGAACAGATGATCGAGAAAATGCCGGATATTGAGAAACAGAAATTCGATTTGCTGACGCGACACGGTGAACCCAGGAAAAGAAGCAAGGAAGCTGACAGGCTACGCCGGGATCGTCCTTCGTGAAACCGCTTTCGATCCTGACAGGATTACCAGTAACGTCTACACTTCTACGACTTACGCTGAAATCTAAACCAAGGAAACATGCCGCAATGCTCGATGACGATATGAAGGCGATAATCAAACAGGCCAATCTGAGTTTTGTCGCAACGGTCAATGAAGATGGCAGCCCCAACCTCTCGCCCAAGAGTACGCTGCGGCACTATGACGACAACTCTCTTATATTCGCCAATCTCGCATCGCCGGGCACCATCGATAATCTGCGGCGCGACCCCAATACCGAGGTCAATTCAATCGATGTTTTTTCACGGCGCGGCTATCGCTTCAACGGCACCGCAACGGTACATTCGCCCGGCGATGCGCTCTATGAAGAGTTTAAGGAGACCATACATCAGGAGCTGGGGCCCAAGACAATCGTCCATGATGCCGTGCTGATCAAACTCACCGCCGTCAGCCCGATACTCTCCCCGGCCTATGACAATCCGACCGTCACGGAAGAAAAACTACGCGAAACCTATTTCCGCAAATATGGCGTGACGACCTAGACCGACTTAACGCCATCGCCGCCGGACAAACCCAAGACCCGCAAGGCCGAGCGCAAACACAGCCAATACGGCGGTATCGGCAACCGTGAGAAGGCCAGAGATCGCATAGAAAGAATGTAACTCCGTGGTCGCATTAGAGAGATTACTACTTTCCGCCCAGCCGAAACTGCTGGCACCACTATTGCCAACAACCGTGATCAGGTCGCCTTCCTCCGGGTCACCGCCGCCGCCCAGTACGAAATCATCAACCGGCTGACCGGAAAACTCGCTGGTGCCGGTCCACACAACTGTCACCAGATTTTGTCCGTTCTCATCAATCGAAAGCGGCACGTCGATATTGCCGTCTCACAGATCAGCGTTGTTATCGGCAAGCTTTGTATCGTTCAGCAGATAAATCCCGACGCCAGTCGAGGTGGTGAAATTGGTATTGGTGTTATCGCGGGCGTCAATCGATGCCGTCGAGCCAATTGCCGTCCAGCCCGTGCCGAGGCCTGCTAGTTCGCTAACCTTGTTCGCGGCTGCGGTGACGAATGCATTGTAATCGGCAATGTTCGAGGACGTCGCATCACGGATCGTGCTGGTAACAAAAGCGATCCGATATTGATCACCGGGGTTCAAGCCGGTTGGAATGGTGATTGGTGCGGCCAGGGTCGAAAATGCCGTCAGCCCCAGCGAGGAGACCGCCAGACAGATGCCAACGATGGTCGATTTAAAATTCGGCATTCTTGAAGTCCCCACGGCTCTTACGCCGGCAATAATTCTGAAATGCCGAAAGAGGCAGGCCAGTCGCTTCGCAATTTTTCTAGAAGCTGCCTGCCGACCTATGCGGTGGAGGACGTGACGGGATCATCCGCCAACAGCAAAACACCCCAAAGAGTGCTCCTAGGATGTTAGATGCAATTACCGTGCCAAGGTCTGGTATCAAACGATAACAAAAGCTTGCACGGTTGTATAAGTTTCAAAGCCAGACAAGTGTAAAGAAACCCGACGCTTTTTCAGGAATCTATGCGCCGTCGCCCGCCCTAAAACCGTGAAGCTTGGATCGCCCCGTTCGTAGTCCCCCTGACGCCAGTATTGTCATTTTTCACCCGATATGAGAAATTTCTCAACAACGATCCTATTCAGAGGAATTCATCATGACTCCGCTTGATCTTCGCGGCATAAACCCCGCCCCCATCACCGCCTTTACGCCTGACGGCGCCGTCGACCATGAAGCCAATGCCCGCGTCGCGCGATGGCTTGCTTCGGTTGAAGGTGTAAAGAGCCTGGTCATTCTCGGCCATGCTGGTGAAGGGACGTTTCTGACATCAGAAGAACAGGTGGCGCTTATTCGCACCTATGTTGAAGCAGCCGGGGACAAGGTCGCGATTATCGCCGGTATCACGCGCGAGGGCACCAAGGTCGCCGCCGAAGAAGCCAAGCTGGCCGCCGATGCAGGTGCTGTTGGCGCGCTGGTATATCCGTCCCATGGCTGGCTGCGCTTCGGCTATCAGGATGGCGCGCCGCAGGATCGCTATAAGGCGATTTATGAAGAGTCCGGGCTACAGGAAATTCTGTTCCAGTATCCCGACAACACCAAGGCGACCTACAACCTCGACACCCAGCTGGAGATTGCCGGCCAGCCGGGTGTCATCGCGACCAAGAATGGTGTCCGCAACATGCGCCGCTGGGATGTTGAAATTCCGGTCCTGCGCCGCGAACGCCCAGACCTGCAGATTCTGACCTGCCACGATGAATATCTGCTGCACACCATGTTTGACGTCGATGGCGCGCTGGTAGGCTATGGTAGCCTTGCCCCCGAACTTCTGAACGACCTGCTCGTCGCCGGCAAGGCCCAGGATTATGTAAAGGCGAAGGAAATTCATGAGCGCCTGCTGCCGGTGACCAAATGTGTCTATCACCGTGGTTCGCATATGGAAGCGACTCCGGCCCTCAAGATCGGGCTGGTTCATCGTGGCATTCTCGATCACGCCACGATCCGCTCACCGCTGCTGCCGCTCGAACCCGGTGCCGATAAAGAAATCATCGCTGCACTGGAATCCGCTGGCATCGGCCCGACGGAAACATCTCTGGCCGCGTAAATCGAATATCGATCTGATCGCTGTGGCAGAAATGCTTGCAGCAGTCAGGTCGCCTTTTCCGTCATTCAGCTTTTACCGCTTGTCAGCCCGCACGCCCCTCTAACAGGCTGCATGCCCCCTTTCGTCATCCCGCACGCCCCTTTGTCATCCCGCACTTGATGCGGGATCCACCGGAGAGGCGTCTAACATGGACCCCGGATCAAGTCCGGGGTGACTGCTGCCGTCATACGTTCATAATCGACCAAATTTATCAGCATTCAAATCAACGGAAACAACGGCTCTGCCCCGTGTGAGATAAATAATCCTCAGCGGAACCCATGATGATCCGGGCCCTCAAATCAAGTGAAGTAACTGTCCACCGCGATGTTAGACTTCGAGCCTTACGTGAGTCTCCCGAAGCTTTCGGTCAGACTTTCGACGAAGTTGACTGCGAACCCATCTCCTACTGGAAGAACCAGACCGAAGCCGTTACGGCGCTGGGGCGAAACGTCATGTTTTTGGCCTGTGAGGGCAAGGATGTGGGCGGGATGATCTATGGATTGCGAGATCCTCAGGATAAAAATTCCGGGAGAATTGGCGGTATGTGGGTAGCGGCATCCCTTCGTCGACAGGGTATCGGTCGCGCCTTGCTGGAAGCAGTGCTCGATTGGGCGGAAGGGCACGACCTGCATCAGGTTTGTCTCTGGGTATCGATCAAGAATACTGCGGCGATCAATCTCTAACGGAAAGCGGATTTCTCTGAAACGGGAGAAACAAGTACTTTAAACGATGCCTCAATCGTCCAGACCAATAAGATGGCGCGCGTGCTATAAGTTGGGTCAAATCTATTTGGTCATCAAGCATTCCCCGACTCCCCGACCGTCATCCCGGACTTGATCCGGGATCCAGTGGAGAGGTTTTAGACATGGACCCCGGATCAAGTCCGGGGTGACACGGTATTTTGAAATATCCATTGCTTGTTGTTTTCAAACTCCACAAAGTTGCCACACCGTGCAATGCCACATGATACAATTCGTCCTATGGATGAAAACATCAAAGCCATTTCCATCGTGCATCCCAACGGAACTCGCATCGCCACTGGCGAGAAAACATTGGAGGTTCGCAAGTGGCGCCCTGATCTCGACCCTAATGATGACCTGCTTATCGTTGAAAACAATCGTTTCTTACATGATGAGGGCGAAGAAGATGAAAACGGGCGGCCAGTTGCAATCGTAAATATTTCACTCGTGCGTCCCTTCACACCTGCAGGCATGAAGGCGGCCTGTGCGACTAATTTTGAAGAAAGCTGGCTGGCATGGGAGTTAATTAATGTACGCCCATTCCAATCGAACACCACCGTCCGCGCAGCCAAAGGTATACATCGGATCAAACCGCCCAAATATTTGTGATCTAAAGATGACCTGATTCTGGCCGCTGTTGCGGATTTCCCTAATTAATGTATTGTGACTTTATTGAGACACTGCCCCGAGGATTTCTCTTTCGGGTTTGCGCGCACTTTCTTCGCTACACATACCAGTCGGGACGCCCGTTTACCGTAGTTCGGTTTCGCGGGCCTTGTAGGCTTGCTGGCAAGCACCATTTTGCACATCGCGTTTCTATAAGCGCTCAGTCGTTGCCGTCACCTGCCCGTTACCGGGTTGATCACTGGAGTGAAATCGAAACCATGGCCCATTTCCGCGCGCGATTCCCTACCGCTGATTTTCGGCCATGACTGAAATCGACTATGCGAAAGTGACTCGATATTGGGAGGCCGCCACGCCGTCGATCCTGGGTCCCTACATGATGGACGATTTTGGTTTCCCGGCGAGCGCCGGAAATTTCCGCTTTCAGGCCGAATCCCGGATCGTCGAACGGCTGACTAGTGGCGTCAAACAGGACGGCACCGTTTTGGACCTAGGCAGCGGCATTGGCACCTGGGCGGAGAAATTCGTACAACGTTTCTCGCACGTGACCGCGGTCGAAGGCAGCCGCACGCTATACGACTCCCTGCAAACCAGAGCCGCGCCCTACGCCAATCTCCGGACGGTCCATGGCGATGTAATGACATTTGAGCCGGATACCCAATACGACTTGATCTTCCTCGGTGGATTGTTGATGTATCTCGATGAAAAGGACGTAACTGCCCTGCTGCGGAAGCTGGCCCCGAGACTCAAACGGGGCGGCATCATCCTGTGCAGGGAGTCCACCGTCAGGGAAAACGCTCTGTCTCTGCGGGGTGATTACCAAGTCAATTATCGCACTCTGTCGAATTACCAGCACCTCTTCAGACAGTGCGGATTAAGCACCAGCCATATCGAACGTAACGAGCCCTATATCCTCATTGAGATGGCCAGCGAGCTCGTCGAGAAATGGCAGAACGCATTACCGATACGTTTCCAAACCCTGCGAGCCGTCGGGCATACTACTTATTTTGGGCTGCGGGCGGGGTACCCGTGGATTACCCGCCTACCCAAATCTTTGGGTATTGCTTTTCCCAAGTTGGAAAATCACTACTTCACGCTCTCGGCGGACGCAGCATGAACATGCATCCGAGCCCGGGGAAATTTGTTTATCGCAATCTGGCAAACGCCACCTCCCTGCTCGGTGTGCTGCCGCTGGTCATTCTGTTTATGGATGGCGGTTTTCAATTTGTGATCCCGCTCATTATTTATAATAATTTCATCGACGATCTTGATGGCGTCCTGGCAGCCAAACTCAACATCAGAAGCAAGTTCGGTGCCGACCTCGATAACGTTTGCGATGCGGTCGCCCATATCAGCCTTGCCCTGGCGGTTGGCACACATTTCGGGAATTTCCTGATTGTCGCAAGCGCCATCGCTGCCGGTTCGATCCTGATCCGTATTGTGTCACGACTGCAGCCCGCTGCCTTTGCAGGACAGGGATCCCAGACCAACGAGTTGATGCGCCATATCCTGTTCGCGCTATTACTGGCGGGGCAATTTAATTTCAGCCCGGAATATATTTTGGCGGCGATCTACCTGATACACGCCATGACAATGGTCGTGCCATACAGGATGCCCCACCCGATCATCGACGCGGCAACAACCACCACCAGACTTGCTCTTGTAAATGTTGCTTTAGTGGCAGCGTGGCTGGTCCCTGCCATCACACCCGTCATCGCAGCGGCTTTTGTCGGTTCATATCTATATGCCTTCTTTGCCGGATCAATCACCCGTGCCAAAACGCTTTGGGCACCTGTTGTTGTAAAATAAAAAGAACTATCCGTTAAACGGCAACCGTGAGGTCGGGTTGAAACCTCAGATCCAAGAAATCCTCGGTCGGCAGCCGCTGGCGATAATTTTAAATTTTAACCCCTCGGCGATGGCGTTCAGGGCAGGCAGCGATCCCATTTCGCCAATCTGCAGCTAACCGGAATCAGAGGCCGCCGCGATCTCTGGCGCGCCATACTCGATTTTCCGAAGTTGGGACATTCTGTTTCTCCGTCCTACAGGTCGAATATGGTTAACATTGCACCGCGTCGCCATCAACGGCCGAAAGAGCATAGGATCGTGCCGCGGCTCGAATTTGATCCGATAAGACAGCATCGTCCTCAGTCCGTGCGAGAATCATTCCGCCAACACACATCGCTGACAGCGCCAGGGCCCTTTCCTTTGAATCGTCGCTTTCCTGCCCATTGTGCTCAAAAAGCCAAACCATTGCCCGCAAAAGGTTTGTATAAGCGGAGCGGACACCATCAGAGGCCCGCGCGACATCTGATGGCAAGGCGATCATGGGGCATTGTCCATCGAGATCGCCCAAATGTTCAGAGGACAAATAGCTTTCGATCATGGCGCGCACCGTCTCATGGCCGCCGTTTTCCGGATCAATTCCGGCGTCGTCGCGCCAGGTTTTGCCCCGATCATTCAGGAAACTTGCGACGGCTTCAGCATAGAGCTCATCCTTGCTCCGGAAGTGATGATAAAACCCGCCACGGGTTAGCCCAACGGCATTCATCAACCGATCTATCGAGACTTCAGAAAAGCCCTCTCTGTTAAAAAGAACGCGCGCCGTCTCAACGATGCGCTTACGGGTCCTGGCCTTATGGTCGGGGCTATAGGGCATTGCAAAGTTCCATTTCTACAGTCGGTAAAACGGTATCATGCCGCATAATATGTTTTTTAACATATTATAAATGACTTCATAGTTCAGCGATTACATGCAGAAACACGAAAGGACTTCCCATGCATTCGCTTATTGAGGCCGCGCCCTACCTTGAAGAATATCAACTCTCTTTTCTGGTGATTGCGATCCTGTCATTGATCACATTGATTCAGAATTTTCTCACCGCCCCACTATCGTTCATTAAAGAAGAGCAGGTCCCAGGGTTACCGCTACAGTTCGACCATTCGAAGCTGAGCTTCCGCGTCGTGCGCACCTATCAGAATTCCGCAGAAACCCTGCCTGCCTTCCTGGCGGCGACTTTGGTGGCGATTATCGTTGGCAGCTCCCCAGCGATCGTGAATATGGCGGCCGGCCTGTATCTCGCAGCGCGGCTCCTGTTCTGGATATTTTATTACGCGGGTGTTGGAAAAGCGGCTGGTGGGCCTCGTACGATGTCATTTGTTGTATGCCTATTGGCCAATATCACGATCGCTGGCGTCGCCATTTATACCATGGCCTGAATGAACGACACCCAATGTCCACACGTGTAATCAGGTATTCGGCGACGATCAGCTGAGACCACCAAAGCTGGTCGAATCTCTGCCTTCAGGTTTCATCAGCCAGGAACTCAACAAAATTCTTAACGAGTCCATCTCACAGTGCATTGGGGGGCCAGACGGCGTAAACGCCTACCGGAACCACAATCCATTTTGGCAGGACGACTTGCAGCACCCCCGAGGCGACGCCCGCGTCTGTCAGGTAATCCGGCATGATAGCCAGCCCGGCTTCCTGGCAGATCAATATGGCCATCGATATTCGCACCGTGAAAAATGGCAAGATTGTTCAGACCTATCATGTCGAAGATTGGGCCGGTGCCTTACGCCAACTAAAAGCCAAATAATCCTTGAACTGAGCAGCTGGACAGCCAATGACTGGCTGCCCCGTTCAACAACAAAATTCATCGCCACCGATACAATGGCATCAACTGGCCCCTCCCTTTAAGAGCTTCAACAATCGATATAGCATCCTTCCCTTGTCGCTTTCCTTCACCGGGGCGGACCCTATATGATTTATTTAACGGAAACAGCGCGCACCGCACCGGAGTGCCGCGCCATCCACAACGTATGCATGGAGTTTGCTGAATATGACTGATCCATCAGATTACACACCGCCCAAGGTCTGGAAGTGGGAAAATGAGAATGGTGGGCCCTTTGCCTCGACCAACCGTCCGATCGCGGGTCCGACGCATGAAAAAGAGCTACCGATTGGCAAGCATCCGCTGCAGCTCTATTCGCTTGGCACACCCAATGGTGTGAAGGTCACCATCCTGCTGGAAGAGCTCCTGGCGCTGGGCTATGACGATGCCGAGTATGATGCCTGGATGATCAAGATTAGCGATGGCGATCAATTTGGCAGCGGCTTTATTGATGTAAACCCGAATTCCAAAATCCCCGCTTTGATGGATCACAGCACCAACCCGCCAACCCGGGTGTTTGAGTCCGGCGCCATCCTGCTCTATCTGGCGGAGAAGTTTAACGCCTTCCTGCCGCGCGACCCGGCGGACCGTGCCGAATGCCTGTCCTGGCTGATGTGGCAGATGGGCAGCGCGCCCTATCTCGGTGGCGGGTTTGGTCATTTCTATCATTACGCGCCGGTCAAGAATCAATATGCCATCGACCGGTTTACCATGGAAACCAAACGCCAGCTTGATGTGCTGGAACGCCGTCTGACCGACAACCGCTATATGTGCGGTGATGAATATACCATCGCCGATATCGCGATCTGGCCGTGGTATGGCGGGTTGCTGCTCGGCCGCCAATATGATGCGGCAGAGTTTATCGATGCAGAGAGCTATACCAACGCCATGCGCTGGGCCAAGGAAATTGATGCCCGCGAAACCGTAAAGCGCGGTCGCATGGTCAACAAGCATCGCGGCGAACTACATGAGCAGCTTCATGAACGCCATGACGCCTCGGATTTTGACACCAAAACTGCGGACAAGCTCGCGGCCGCCGAATAGGTCGGACCAGAGAACCTAAATGCCCGCCCGGCCTTTACGGCAGGACTTCAACCTGGCCTCGTTTTGGGCCGGGGTCACGGCTTATCTATGGTACGCCTTTGGCGCCCTGCCACTGCACCTCGAGGTCTCGGGGCAGCTGGGCCTTGACCGGGGAACGGCCTCAAGCTGGATTTTTATAATCTGGTTTACAGCCTCTTTGCTGTCTATTGGGCTGACACTCAAATACCGGATTCCGCTGGCTATTACCTGGAGCATTCCCGGGCTGATCTATCTCGGGGCCCTCGCCGGCCAGTTTACCTTTGCCGAGCTGGTCGGTGCCAATCTGATGGCCGGGATCATGATTCTGCTATTTGGCATCGGCGGTTTGGGGCGACAGATCATGGTGTGGCTGCCTTTACCGATCATCATGGGGATGTTTTCCGGCAGTATCCTGACCTATGTCACCCGCATGGTTGAAGCCGGTGTGAACGATGTGCTGGTCGCCGGAATCACTTTGGGTGCCTATCTGGTCGGGCGACTGGCCGATACGCCCAAATGCCCGCCGGTGGGGCTGGCGGTCGTTATAGGTGGTATAGCGGTTTATTTCTTCGGCCAGACTGAAATGCAGGCGCTGGTCATTGAGCTGCCCTCGCCGACCATTCCGGGAATGGAATTTTCGCTCGGCGCCTTTCTTGGGGTGAGCCTGCCGATGGTGATTTTCGCGATGGGGCTCGGCAAGGTTCAGGGCATCGGGTTCCTGATGGCTCAGGACTACAAGGTCCCGACCAATGTGGTGACCATCAGTGTCGGGGTTGGCTCCATCCTCAACAGCCTGTTTGGCGGTCATGCCGCGTCAGTGGCGCGGAGCACCGCGGGCATTGTCGCTAGCAGCAATGCCGGACCGCATGCGAAACGCTACTGGGCAAACCTGATTGCCGCGGGGTTGGCGCTGACGATTGCGTTGGCTGCAGCGTCGGTGGCATCGTTGCTCACGGCCCTGCCGCGTAGTTTTGTGGTGACACTCGCGGGCCTCGCAATTTTGTCGGCGATGCAGGATAGTCTGCAACGAGCCTTTAGTGGCTCCTGTCGGTTCGGTGGCTTTCACTGTGGCCGCGACACCCTTCAAGATTATTGGGATACCCTCGCCCTTCTGGGCAATTTTGCTTGGCGTCATCGCCTCGCTGATGGCTGAACGCGCCGGACTTTTCGCGCAATGGCGCCAGAAGCAAGCAGACGAATAGAGGTCTTACCGCGCTTTATTCAGCCGCGGCGTGCTGGGCGTCTTCTGTGCCAGTGTCATTGGCACCTGACTGTTCGAGCATGCCAAGGGCGGAGAGATAGGTATCCAGGACATATTCCTGTTCCTGTCTCTGGTCGGGTTCCATTTTCCTGA
>CALIBP010000278.1 GCA_938048165.1 uncultured Alphaproteobacteria bacterium
CTTCACCGACAGTGTCGTGAGCCCCGGCGCGGGCAGATCTGGCACTTGCTCGGCATTCCAGACGGCCCACAACAAAGCCCGAAGAGCCACAACACGCGGCTTTGACAGTGACCCGATATAAATCGTCTGAGGACCGATCCGCACCCGACAGGAGCGCAAGATGTTTCTGTCCTGGGATGTCAGAGCGGTAAGCTGCGCCTGCGCACCAGACCTTGCGATTGAGCCCAACCCTTCGCGCAGTTGATAAGCAATACCACGCGCCGGACCGGTAAGTTTGCCAACGGGAATTGTCACGAGAGGC
This sequence comes from uncultured Alphaproteobacteria bacterium, assembly GCA_938048165.1. Taxonomy (GTDB): domain Bacteria; phylum Pseudomonadota; class Alphaproteobacteria; order MPNO01; family UBA2964; genus UBA2964. Next base: position 302 of record CALIBP010000278.1, read on the forward strand.
ATAAAGGCCTGCCGCAAAACGTCGTCAAACCACAGCGCCAACCGCGTTTCAACCCGGTCCCGCAACGATGTCGGCAAGATGGTACTGGTCGCCACCTGCGGTCGTGGCGACAGAATATCCGCGCCCTTTGTTAACTTGCCAAGCCTCTGGTCTTGCCAGCGGATCGTGCCATCATCCGATAACGTAAACTCCACGTCTTTGGCCTTTTCTAGTGCCGCAACCCGACGTCCCATTTCGCGCTGCAGGCCGCGATGGGCGGCTGCGGTCAACAAACGACGATCACCGGATGTTGAAGACAAGTCGGTAATAAAGCGCAATCCTTCGAGGCGCCCAACCAGCACACCCTCAACAAAGACATCATTGTCCTCATTCACATCAGCTTCGATATCTTTCCCGCGCGAGCGCACCAGGATCGCGCTTCGCCGGTCAACAAACCGCTGTGTCAGCCGTTCATGCAGGGCATCCGACAATCGATCCTCAATAAGCCGCGCCCGCTCCTGCCAACTTGCGGCATCCTCAATCCAGTCCGTGCGGTGGGAAATATACGTCCAGGTACGCGTGTGGGCGATGCGGGCCATCAACGTATCAATATCACCATCCACCCGTTCAAGCCGCACCAGCTGACTGGCAACCCAGTCGGTGGGCAACCTTCCGCCCGCTGCCGCGAGATGCCGATAAATCGTCGCCAGCAACCGAACATGGACATCCGGCATGGTCTTGCGAAAATCGGGAATTTGACAAACTTCCCAGATCAACCGGACCATATCGGGATTACCCGCCAGGTCGGCGATAGATTTATCTTGGGCAAGACGCCGCAACGCGCTGTGATCTTCTGCTTCACGAACGCGGCGTAAAACCCGCGATGGCGGTGACGCATCCAGACTCTTGAGCAGGGATGTCAGATTTTTGAATTCGAGATCACTGTTTCGCCACCAGATACCACGAATGTTTTGAAACCGGTGGTTCTCCACTGCCTCTATGGTTTCGGGATCGAGGGCACCGAGTTCTGCCGACGTGCCAAAGGTACCATCCTGCATATAACGCCCCGCCCGCCCGGCGATCTGGGCGATCTCATCAACGGCAAGCGGTCTGGGCCGCAGCCCATCAAACTTATGAAGCCGCCAGAACGCTACGTGATCGATATTCATATTAAGGCCCATACCAATCGCATCTGTGGCGACCAGGTAATCGACCTCGCCTTCCTGATACATCTGGACCTGTGCATTGCGGGTGCGCGGGCTGAGAGCGCCGAGAACGACCGCCGCACCACCCGACGTCTGGCGAATCTGCTCCGCCAGCGCATATACATCACTCGCCGAAAACGCGACGATGGCGCTGCGCCGCTTCATCCGCGTTAGCTTTTTGGGGCCGCTATAAGTCAATTTCGAAAATCGTGGCCGGGACACAAATTCAGCCTCTGGCACCAGCTTGCGGAGAACCGGATGAATCGTTTCAGAGCCCAGAAACATGGTCTCGGATTGCCCGCGCGCATGCAGCAAGCGATCCGTAAAAAGATGACCGCGTTCTGGATCGGCGCAGAGTTGAATTTCATCAACCGCCAGGAAATCAACCAGCCGGGCCACGGGCATCGATTCGACCGTGCACAGAAAATAGCGCGCTGTCGGCGGTATGATCTTTTCTTCGCCGGTGACGAGCGCGACATGGCGTGGCCCGATCAGGCTTACCACCCGGTCATAATTCTCACGAGCCAGCAATCGCAACGGAAAGCCCATCATGCCGGTTCGGTGACCCAGCATGCGTTCAATCGCGAGATAGGTCTTCCCGGTATTGGTCGGGCCCAGAACAGCCGTAATTTTCGGAGGATTTACCGGCGTGGACATGAATAAAGTGTGGCGATTTCGGGGACCGGAAACAAGTCCTGATTGAGACTCAAAATCCTCCATAATGGGGCCTTGCAGAGACGGCGTCGAAGTCACATATTCTGCCCCACAAATCCACGAAGACTAAAAGAGAGAGCGCTAAGCATGACTGCAGAAACCCTTAGCTTTCAAACCGAAGTCGGCAAGATTCTCAAAATCGTTGCCAACTCGCTTTATAGCGACCGGCAGATATTCCTGCGCGAACTGATTTCCAACGCCTCGGATGCCTGTGACCGATTGCGCTATCTGGCGATCACCGACCCTTCCCTGACCGCTGACGACCCTGAATTCCGTGTCGAACTTTCCGTCGACAACAAGGCCAAAACGCTGACAATCTCAGACAACGGCGTCGGCATGAACCGCGAAGCGTTAATCGAGGACCTTGGCACCATCGCCCGCTCAGGTTCTTCAGCGTTTATTGACGCGCTTAATAATGAGAAAGACGACAATGTCGCCTTGATCGGTCAGTTCGGTGTCGGGTTCTATTCCTGCTTTATGATCGCTGACACAGTCGAGGTCACCAGCCGTCGGGCCGGTGAAGACCAGGCCTGGAAATGGACATCAGACGGCGAAGGCGAGTTCACCATCGAAGAGGCGGAACGCGACAGCCGCGGCACCTCTATCGTGATGAAGCTGAAAAAGGACGCCAAGGAGTTTATGGAGCCGACCAGGCTGCGCCATATCGTTTCCACCTATTCGGATCACATCTCACTGCCGATCATGATGGAAATCGACGGCACCAAAGAAACCCTCAACCAGGCGTCGGCGCTGTGGACCCGTCAGAAAAAAGACATCAAGCCCGAACAATATACCGAGTTCTACCGTCACATCGGCCATGCCTTTGACGAGCCGGCCCAGACCATTCACTGGCGGGCCGAAGGACGGGTGCAATATACCGGGCTGCTCTTTATCCCCTCTATGCGGCCGATGGATATTTTCTCACCGGATCGCAAGCACGGCGTCAAGCTGTACGTCAAACGCGTATTCATCACCGATGACTGTGACGAGCTCTGCCCGCCCTGGCTGCGCTTTATGAAAGGGCTGATCGATTCAGAAGATTTGCCGCTCAATGTCAGCCGCGAAATGCTGCAAAACAATCCAGCGCTCGCCCGCATTAAATCAGCCCTGACCAAACGGGTTCTGGGTGAGCTTAAAAAGATGGCTGACAAGAAACCCGAAGAGTATGCGACCTTTTGGGAAAATTTTGGCGCTGTCCTCAAGGAAGGCATCTATGAGGATCAGGAAAACCGCGACGCGGTCCTCAAGCTCTCGCGGTTCCACAGCACCCATGATGACGGGCTGACCAGCCTCGAAGACTATATCGGCCGGATGAAAGAGGGTCAGGAAGCGATCTATTACATCTCCGGTGAAGATATCGGCGCACTTGCCAAAAGCCCGCAGCTTGAAGGCTTCCGGGCTCGCAGTATCGAGGTGCTGTTGATGACCGACCCGGTCGATGAGTTCTGGCTGCCCGCCGTCGGCGAACATGATGGCAAGCCGCTGCGCTCTGCTACACGGTCGGGCAATGATCTTGATGGCATCAAGGCCGAAGACGGGAAAGACGGAGACAAGGAAAACGACAAGAAAGCGGATGAAGAGAACGTTCCGGGTCTCGACGCGCTCGTCGCCATGGTCAAGCTGGAGCTCGGCGACAAGGTAAAGGATGTCCGCATTTCCAACCGGCTGACCGACAGTCCGGTCTGCCTCAGCGCGGATGAAGGCGATATGGATATCCGTCTGGAGCAGCTTTTGCGTCAGCATAACCAGCTCAATGAGCAGATTACCCGTGTGCTGGAGATCAATGGCAAACATCCACTGATTACGGCCCTGTCTGGTATCGCCGGTGCCGACGGTGCTGGCAGCAAGGTCAGCGATGCCGCCTGGCTGCTTCTCGATCAGGCGCGTATCCTGGAAGGTGAACCCCTGCCCGACCCAACGGCCTTCGTTCGCCGTATGGCCGATCTGATGGCAAAAGGAGTAGCCGCCTGATGGCACAATGGAACCACGAGACCGATAGCTGTTCATTTGGAACCATCGATATTGGCCGCGTGGTTGATATGGAAGACGGGGCCTTTCCAGCCGCTATGCTGTATCCCGACGCGACGCCGGAGGCTATCAAGGCCCTGAGCCATCGTTTTGGACCCATGCATATAAACCCGGAGTCGCTTGAGCTTTATCTCAGCTTCCACGCCTATGTCATCAAAACCGAACATCACACGATCCTGGTGGATGCCTGTGTCGGCAATGGCAAGGACCGGCCGGGCCGCGAAATGTGGACTAACCGATCAGGGCCGTTCCTCGATAATCTCGCCCGGCAAGGGGTGACGCCGGAGGATATTGATTTTGTCATGTGCACCCATCTGCACGCCGATCATGTCGGCTGGAACACCAAACAGGTAAATGGCGAATGGGTGCCAACTTTTGCCAACGCGCAATATCTGTTCGCCGAACGCGAATATAAATTCTGGGAAGAATGCCAGGCCAAGAGTGACGATCCCATTATGTATGGATCACACGCTGATAGTGTCTTGCCGGTCATGAAATCAGGGCAGGCAAAACTCATCGACGGCGCGCACGAGATCGCCACTGGCCTCAATACCGAACCCGCCTACGGCCATACGCCGGGTAATATGGTCCTGCATGTCAGTGAAGCGGCCAAAACCCATGCCGTGATTTGCGGCGATGTCATGCATCACCCGGTACAGTTGGCCCACCCCGAATGGTCGACCTGTTTTTGCGAAGACGCCCAGAAGTCGCGTGCAACCCGCACTGGCCTGCTGGACCGTTTGACGGCAGCGACACGTTCATTCTCCCGGCGCATTTTCAATCACCGGGCTATGGGCCTGTCGAGAGGGACGGCACAGGCTTTCGGATGAAAGACGGTATCGGCGAAAAATAAGGTGAACGCCGGAGGATTTCAGTCCTGAACGTCCCTGACGTCATCCCGCACGCGATGCGGGATCCATTGGGTGTGTCAGGAGCTCCGCG
>CALIBP010000279.1 GCA_938048165.1 uncultured Alphaproteobacteria bacterium
GATACTGGGAATAAGCGTCTCGAGTTTCTCTATAAAAAAGAGGGGCGTGGCACCCAGGGCATGGCAATGCTCGAAAAAGGCGAAGAGTTCAATATCGTTGGCCCGCTCGGCGTGGGCTTTTAAGGGTCTGACGGGCACTAAACCAATCGATACCCATGCCGATGATGCTGTGGTCAGCCTCAATTTTTGGGTGACGCCCGATAGCGCCAATCTTATGCCCGGCCAGGGAGGGCTGGAGATTTATACCGTGCCGCCGCCAGAAGACTGGGTGGTGAAGGATTACGGTCAGGATAAAGCCGCGATCCGGACTTTTCTCACAGGACAAGAGGATCAGAAGATCACGATTCCCTATGGTGAAAATTGCGCTGTTATATTTGATTCACGGCTGTTTCATGGCTCTGATGCGCCAAATTTTACGGCTGGCTACGAAAATTACCGAATTAACATCACCATGCTGTTTGGAACACGATAGCAAAATAGATTGTACCAAAAATGGAACATGTCTTTATTTTGTTACAGATAAATGCTATTAACTCGACCAAGAGAGACGCAAAAAGGGCCCGTAAGCCATGACTGATTTAACCCCGGAGGATAAATACTCCGCCAAACCTATCCGTATCGGAGAGGTTGACCCCCATCCCGATAAGCCGACCGGCGAGTTTATCTCGATTGTTGTGTCGAATGATTACGTCAATGACGAGTATCTTAAGATGGTCGTCGATGTACCGGATCGTGCCCTGACCGCCAAGGCCGGCCAGTTTTATCATCTGCTGTGCCCGACCCCGGATGGCGCCGAGGTCTGGATGCGTCGGCCGATGAGTATTTATCGCGTTGATACTGGGAATAAGCGTCTCGAGTTTCTCTATAAAAAAGAGGGGCGTGGCACCCAGGGCATGGCAATGCTCGAAAAAGGCGAAGAGTTCAATATCGTTGGCCCGCTCGGCGTGGGCTTCTGGCTCGAAGAAGGCTGGAAGAATATTGTCGTGCTTGGTCGCGGCGTTGGCCTGGCGACATTGGCACCTTTGTCGCAGCTCGCGGCGGAACATAATGTCGGCGTTACCGCTATCCTCAGTGCGCGAAACCCCGAAGTGGTTATGTCTCGTGACCTGTTTGAGGGGTTGGGTGCCAACGTGATTGAAGTCGTCGATACCGATGGCAGCAGCGATGTCGATAATGTCGAGAAAATCCTCGAAGGTCTGATCACGGACGGCAAGGCAGACGCCTTCTTTACCTGCGGATCAAACAGGTTGCTGACCCTGATGAAGCGTCTTGGTAAAGCCCATGACATTCCAGGGCAGGTGGCGATGGAACAGAACATGGCCTGTGGTCTGGGCGCTTGTTACATCTGTATGCGGACATTTGAAGTCGATGGTGAAAAGACGCTGCGCCGAGTGTGTCGCGATGGACCATGTTTTAATATGCAGGAGGCTGTCGGATGGTAGATCTTTCCGTAAAAATAGGGGATGTCACCCTTCAGAACCCAATCATGCCGGCATCCGGCGCGTTTTCGTGGGATTATGGCGATGTTATCGACCTCAACCGGCTTGGTGGTCTGGTGGCAAAAACCATTTGTCGTGAGCCCCGTCTTGGCAACCCGACTCCGCGCATGGCGGAAACCGAAGCCGGCATCATCCAGTCCATTGGCTTGCCGGGAAAAGGGATCGATTATTTCCTCGAAAATATCGTTCCCGAATATAACAAGTGGGAGCCCCCGCTGATCGTTAGTGTTTCGGCTGATACCGCGGAAGATTTCGCGGCAATGACACGAGACCTTTCGGTTGATGGCGTTGATGTCATCGAAGTTAATATCTCCTGCCCGACCAAAGCGCCAAGTGGTGGCAACTTCGCGATGCATTCCGAGCATACCAAGGAAGTCATGGATGGCATTCGGGCGGCAACGGATAAACCGGTATGGGCGAAGCTGTCGCCAAATGCCGGGGACATTGTTTCGATTGCTGTTGCGGCGGAAGAAGCTGGTGCCGATGCACTTGTACTCTGTAATACCTTCCTGAGCTTGAAAATCCGAACCGATAACTTCCGCCCGGCATTGGGCAATAAGTTTGGTGGACTGGTATCGCCTGCTCTCAAACCGATTGTGATGCGGATGGTCTATCAGGTTGCCCAGGAATGCTCGATCCCGGTTATCGGGATCGGTGGTGTGACCAAAGCTGAAGATGTCGTTGAATATATGCTGGCGGGCGCTTCCGGTGTTGGGATCGGCTATGCCGGTTTCCGTAACCCGACAGCCTTGACCACCATCATCGATGACCTCGATGAATGGTGTGATGAGCGTGGCATCAAGGAAATCTCTGAGCTGATCGGCGCCGTCCGTGATGACGATATTGAATGGGATCCATTGGTCGCCGCATCACACGGCGTTTGATCCAACCTGTTAGCTGCCGTCGCCTGGCACGGTGCCGGGCGGTAGCGCAGCAACGTGATCGTAAATTTCTCCGGGCTTGGTGAACCAGATTCTTTCGGCATCCGGATGGTTAACGATATGGGTCAGAATGTCCCGTAATCCAGCCAGACGGTATGGTTGCCCCACGACAAAGGTGTGTAAGGCCAGCGAAAAGACTAGCGGTTGTTTCTGACTTTGCCGCATCTGCTCATCAAAATGCCCACAGACCATCTCGGTAAACTGGCTTGCCGTGTGCCGGCGTGACAGCTGGGCCGGGGAATCGTTGATCTCGATATGATAGGGGATCATCAACAATCGCCCATTGCGGGTCCGCATCCAGGTTGGTTGATCATCGCAAGACCAATCCATGATGAAACGGTAGCCAGCCTCCTGCAGG
>CALIBP010000280.1 GCA_938048165.1 uncultured Alphaproteobacteria bacterium
GGTTGATGGTTCAAGACTCCTCCTTGACGGTGATGCGACTGTGGCGGGGACGCCGGTAAAGCTGAAATGGGAAGAGCGATTTGAAGCCAACCGAAAATTCGTTAGACGCTACGAGCTTCGTGGCAAAATGGATGGGACGGCGCGTAAACAACTTTTGAAACTGCCTGAGCTAGCGCCTTATGTTACCGGGCCTGTAGAACTCGATTTATCTCTGATCGAGAGATTGACTGGCGATAAGGAAATTGCCGCGAAAGGTTCTTTAACGGAAGCAAATCTAAGTATTCCTGCTTTGGGCTGGCGTAAGAAGCCAGGCAATGCCGGTGTGGCGTGGGTTTCTTTAGTCGTCAATCCAGATGGCGCTACCGACATAAAAAGCCTGGACATACAGGCTCAGGGGCTACGGTTTACGTCGGGAATACGATTTGACAAGGGCGGTAAGTTTATTGAATCCGAAGTTAAACAATTTCAACTCGGTCGAACAAACATTAGCGGTGAGGTCAAAGCGAGTTTAGAAGGAGGTTATGATGTCGAGTTGAGGGGATCAGCCCTGGATCTTGTTCCCTTCCTAACTCAGGAGGAAGCCGGAGAAGATTCTTCGCTTCCTCGGATAAAGCTGACAACAGAAGTTCAAACAGTTTGGTTTGATCCCGAGGTGCCGGTGAAGGCCTTAAAGGGAGCCCTGTCTCATAATGGTGAAGATTGGGAAACCGCCAACCTGAACGGTATCGTCGGAAAAAATCAGCCCTTCACATTTGATTTGAAGCCCGTCGGGGATAAGCGGCGCTTTACTCTGCAAGCAGAGGATGCCGGCGACATCCTGGCTGGCCTGGACATCGCTGATACGTTTCGCGGAGGTAAACTCATCCTGACGGCCGATAAAAAACGGGGCAAACGCAATCCGTGGCAAGGAAGTCTCTCGATATCTGATTACACGATCGTTGGCGCGCCAAACCTCGCGCGTATTCTGACCCTGGCATCGTTGACCGGCATCGTGAACACGTTGAGTGGAAAAGGGATCAGCTTTGCCCAGTTAAATATCCCGTTCTCTTATATTGACGGCAAAGCCAACATAAGCAATGCGCGCGCAGTAGGGTCCCAGCTCGGTCTTACAGCTGAGGGTACTCTGAATTTAAATAAGAAAACCGCGGCTGTCCGGGGAACAATCGTTCCGGCCTATTCGATCAACAGCGCATTGGGAAACATCCCTTTGATCGGGAAGATCTTTACCGGAAAAAAGGGGAGTGGGGTGTTTGCCGCGACCTATGTAATTTCAGGCGATCTCGCCAAATCTCAAATTACCGTGAATCCGCTTGCTGCATTGGCGCCGGGTTTTCTGCGGGATCTTATCGGCATTCTGGAAACGAAACCAAAAGGCAAGCCACCGACCAATGACGTTGTCGACCCCAACTAGGATTTTTAGACAGGTTTTGCGAGAACGTGACGCTTTTTCCCGGCGGAGAATTTGATCGCGCCGTCTGTGTTGACGTCTGTCATGCTGATGGTCTGGCTTTCGTCTGTGATGACCACGTCATTGACGCGACCGCCGCCACCACGGATAAGACGCCTGGCTTCACTATTACTGTTGGCGAGTCCCGCTTTGACCAATGCCTCAAACGCCGGCATGCCAGCGGCCAATTCGGTTTTCGTGATGTCTACGGCAGGTCATGCAGCGCCTTGAGTGCCGTCTTCAAAGGTGGCTTTTGCCGTGTCTCCCGCTTCTAACGCAGCGGCCTCGCCATGACACAGCTTGGTGGCTTCATGGGCGAGAATCTTTTTGGCCTCGTTGATTTCGGCATCCTGTAACGCTTCCAGCTTGGCGATTTCATTGAGCGGCAGTTCGGTAAACAAGCGCAGGAAACGACCGACATCAGCGTCGGCAGTATTACGCCAGAACTGATAGTACTCATAGGGAGACAGGCGATCACTGTTCAGCCACACAGCACCACCGGCGGTTTTACCCATCTTCTCGCCGGCGGAAGTCATGATCAAAGGAGAGGTTAATCCGTATAACGCTGCGCCATCGACCCGTCGACCAAGTTCGACACCGTTTACGATATTACCCCATTGATCCGAGCCACCGATCTGCAACACACAATTGTCACGACGCGACAGTTCGAGAAAATCGTATGCCTGGAGGATCATGTAGTTGAATTCCAGGAAACTCAGCGGTTGCTCACGCTCGAGGCGAAGTTTTACAGAATCAAACGACAGCATCCGGTTGACTGAGAAATGCTTGCCGAATTCTCTCAAGAACGGAATGTACTCAAGCGCATCCAGCCAGTCGGCATTATTGACCATCAACGTATCGGTTGGCGCATCGCCAAAACTCAGGAATTTCTCAAACGTGCCTCGGATGCCCTGAATATTGGTGGCGATCGTCTCTTCGGTAAGAATTTGACGGGATTCATCTTTGCCGGATGGGTCGCCGACCTTGGTGGTCCCGCCACCCATTAGAGCAATGGGTTTATGACCACAGCGTTGATACCAGCGCAGAGTCATGATCGGCATCAAATGCCCAATATGGAGAGAGTCAGCCGTGCAATCAAAACCCGCATAGGCGACAGCGATGTCGTCTCCTTCTAGAATTTTATCAAGGGCAGCGTCATCGGTGCACTGATGGATAAAGCCGCGCTCGGATATTGTCCGGAGAAATTCAGATTTATATGTCGTCATCGTTGTTCAGGCTAATCAATAGCCGCCTATGTCAGTTGTCGCGGCGGTGTTTAACATAGTGCTACGGGCTATGGCGAGAGCGGAAACACTCTTAGCTGGGTTTTACAGCGAGGACAGATTGACGGGGCTCTTCTCCCCAACGCTGAATAAAGGCGTTTAGCTTCGCTGTACTTTCCGGCACGTCGTCGTAGGAAGGTGTAAAGAGCAGCATGCGGATGAGGTGTCGTCGGCGTTCCTCTTCCTCGTAATCCTCATAGTCAGTCCGACTATGGACGGTGTAGTGATTATTCAGAAACTGCATGTCGCCGCGCTCGAACTCCATATCGAGCCGGATCTCATCGCTTAG
>CALIBP010000281.1 GCA_938048165.1 uncultured Alphaproteobacteria bacterium
AAGTTTCATATCCACAGTGTGACGAACGCGGATGATGCCATCGAACTATTTACCGGCCAGCCGGCGGACAAAGTCTATGAGCTGGTGAAAGCGCAGCTCGAGGCATTTGATAAGGCGCTGACGGAACGGGCCTGATTGATATAAAAATTCCGTAGTTAGCGTCACCTTTTGCGTCATTTTCCCCATATATTCGGGTAAATATTGTTACATTTTGCCCCATACGGCCTCGTATGGGGCCGCTAAGTCCCTGAAATCAATATAATCGTGTGGTTGGCACGCTTTTTGCATCGTTTGGGGTGGAATTTGCGCTTAGTTGCTGCGCTCATTCTCTTCCCCAAACTTAGGCGGCCTAAATGGCCGCCTTCTTTATGTCTGATGTTTACATCAATAGTCGATTTAGCGCCGTCAGGCCCAGAATTGAAATGACTCCAAAGGCTGCGACGAAACGCAGGTTCGGTCCGTACGCGAGCCCCTCCAGCGAAACCGCAAACATATTGCTGGCAACGGCGACAGATACGGCAGACAGGCCCGTCATTGATGAGAAGGCCCAGCCAATCAGGGTGGCTTCCATAATGATGAGTTGCGATACACCGGTCTCGATTGATCCAAAGAGAACAAGCACCAATGTCGCGGTCACGATTTGGTGGACGCCGGCGAAGGCAAGAATGGTTATGGTGCCGATGATGGCGGTGATGACGCCCCAGTCGGGAAGCTGCAATGCTGCGATCGTTTCATCAAAGCCAGTTGTTTCAATCGCCAGGATGAGCGCCTTACCAAGCAGGATCGCCGCGGTGAGGAGAACGACTTCACCGTGAACGGTGCCGATGCCTTTACCGGACTGGCGAATTGCTGACACTAACTGATGCCGCCCCTGAACAGCGAGGCCTGTCAGACACAAGAGCGGTATGCCGGTGACCAGACATTGCAATGTCGACAGGCTTGTCGTGGCGTTAAGCAGCAGGACGACAGAAGCGGCTGCGGTCACCGGGGGTAATACCGGCACCAGCGCCGCAACAGCACGAAGAGAACCGGCGAATCCAACTGCCCGCGTATAAAGCAGATGGGCGATTAAAAACCCGACCAACACAAATCCGAGTCCCAGAGTCATAATCTGCCACAGCGCGACGCTCGGTAAATGTTCGTAACAAAGCGCCATCGCCAGCCAGAACGGAGACCATAAACAGCATAAGCACATGCCTCGCTGGCAGGCCTCAGCGGCGGCTTCTCGAATATCGTCGCTATTGTCGCGGCCAATGATGGGCGCAAATATTGACATCACGCCGACATTCAGGACGCTGCCCAGAAACTGGCTGCCAGCCATGAGGCCGCTATTGCGTTCCTGCGCGCCAAGTTTTTCGACCAGCTGTCGCGCTTGACTGATTTCGGGTCGTTGGTCTGCGGTGGCGCGCAGCAAAATGACGGTGCCAAAGAAAGCCGCAAAGATTACAGAATGTTCCATGCCCTGCCACAGCGCCGTCCACCCGTCGAAAATCGTTGATAACACGGCTGCGGTCAGGAAAAGACAAAAGATCAAAATCTGCATTCGGCGGCGAATCTGTCGGCTGACCACAATGACGTAGAGGGCAAGCACGATCCCGCTGGTAAATTGTAAAGCAGGGTGGTTCCAAAGCAGACGAATGACGGCGAACCCCCAAAGGGTGGCTAATAGGATCTGATTTATGGGTAGGCTGGAAAGCCGCGGCATGATGCGCTCAACTACAAAGGGCCAGCGGCTGTTTACCAGCTATCTCGTTGGCTTGAAAGCCAAGCCGAATTTTTCGCGGCCGTCGTTAAACCTGCAATATCGATGTAAAGACCAGAACGCCCCCGAGGGAAAATAAAGATAGCGTGGTCGCCCCCATCAGAACAAACAGAGTGTTGCCCCTGGTGGCCAGCGGGTTATGTCGTCGGTCAGCCGCTAGACGCGGCTTGCTGCGGCGCTCTTTGCCACTATTGATCGCAAAATAGAAACGCCATCGAAGCATTGGAACGCTTAGCCGAATATTTACCGGTGGTTTCGTGTGGCCGTATCCGGGCAAAGCGGCAGCGATGGCCTTTTTTTGGTCCGTCGAGAGTTGATTGGAAACAGGAGCAGGCAAACGATCAAAGAAGGGATCGTTTTGCGGGTCAGAAATAAATGTGCCCTCAGCCATGGTCGGCCTCTTTTTTAATTTTTGATAAAACAATTGGTTGAAACCTGTTAACCATGATTTCATCTATGATTTGTTAAAACCTGTCTCACTTAGGGGAAGAATTTTGACCGCCATACGAAAACGAAAGGCCGGACTCATGCTTCAACGCAGTGAAGACGCAAAGACAAACGTTATCCGTAAAATCGCTACCGCCGCTCGGCGTAAAGCAAAAAAGTCAGCGAAGGCAGATGTTGGTGCCTTTGTTTCGGCTTTCTATGAAAATACGGCGCCGGAAGATGTGTTGCGTGCCGCACCCGATGATTTAATGGCGGCGGCCCTGTCGGCCTGGGAGCTGCTGCAGAAGCGCACAGTGCGAAAACCATCCATAAGGGTGTTCAACCCGAGCAAGGCAGCTGACGAGTGGAACACCGATCACACCGTTGTTCATATCGTCAATGATGATATGGCGTTTTTGGTCGATTCCGTTACGGCTGCCCTTAACCAGCTCGACGCAACTATTCATGTTGTCGTTCATCCGGTGATCCGGGTTAAACGTGATAAATCTGGTGCGCTTCAAAAAATTTGCCAAAACGAAAAAGCATCCGGAAACGCAAGCACGGAATCAGTGATTCATATTGAGATTAATGAACATGTCGGTGCCGATAAGCTGCGGTCGATCTCGAAACAGCTGGAGCTTGTTTTGGCCGATGTTCGCTGCGCCGTCGAGGATTGGCGGACAATGCGGGTG
>CALIBP010000282.1 GCA_938048165.1 uncultured Alphaproteobacteria bacterium
TGATAAAGCCCGAACCAATCAACTCGTCCGCTTCCTCCAGCGTCTTCGCCCAGCCTTCATAAACACAGGCAACAGCCGCCGAGTTGAGAATCGGCGTGACGAGGGACAGAGAGGGATTTGCTGGCGGCCCACAATGCAGCAGCGTGTGATCCGACAAAGCCATTGCATCACGCGCCGTCGTGACACGCGACCAGGCCGGCACAACAGCGAGTAGTTTATCTACGGCCTTTTTGTCCGCATCATTCATTTTTGGCCCCCGCCTTACGGATCAACTCAAACAAACGCACCGGTGACACCGGCAACCGGTCGACCACAAGATCAATATCCTTAAAGGCATCATTGATCGCATTCGCGATAGCTGCGGGCGGGCCAATCGCGCCGCCTTCTCCCAGCCCTTTTTGTCCAAAGACAGAAAATGGAGACGGCGTTTCCATATGATCGATCCGCACGTGGGGCATTTCACACGCACTCGGTAGAAGATATTCCGCCAGCGTATTAGCCATTGGCTGGCCATACTCGTCATAGGGCATTTCTTCAAACAGGGCCGTGCCGATGCCCTGTGCAGTGCCGCCATATACCTGGCCATCAACCACCATGGGGTTGATCAAAACACCGCCGTCTTCAACGATTACGTAATCAAGGATTTCAACGTCGCCGACCTCAGGATCAATGGCAAGGACACAACCATGTGCAGCATAAGAGAACGTGCCGCTATCGGGATTAGGTCGGTAGCCCGCAGTAACTTCCAGCGCATCGGCCGCTAACGCCGGTGGCAATTCCTGCGGCGCACGATACCAGGTTCGCGCGATATCACTGACAGAAACCGCGCCATTGCTGGATCGTACCTCTCCCTCCGCTAAAGAGACTTCTGCGATGTCAGCCTGTAACAGATGAGCGCCAATCCGGAGAATACGGGTTGAGAGTGCCGCGCATGACGCGGATACCGCACCCCCTGCCATTACTGCACAGCGCGATCCCCAGGTCCCCGTTGAATAGGGTGTGTAAGCGGTATCGCCGTGGACGACCTTTATAGCGTCGGTATCGATGGTCAGGACTTCCGAAGCGACCTGGGCGAGCGTTGTCTCCAGACTCTGACCATGCGATTGCACACCGACACGGACTTCAAGCCCGCCATCCGGCGTCAGGCGGATCGTCGATTGTTCAAACCCCGGTACCATGGGAATTCCCCATCCTGAATAGACCGACGTGCCATGCGCTGCCTGTTCACAAAAGATCGAGAAACCAACACCAATTTTTCGGCCATCATCTTCACCCAATGCCTGACGGGCACGTACTGCCGCCACATCAATTGCAGCCGCGGCCCGCGCCATACATTCAGGATAGTCCCCGGAATCAAATAGTTTGTTGGTCACATTGGTGAAAGGCATCCGTTCGGGCGGCGGCAGATTTTTAATCCGCATCTCATGTGGCTCGATACCGAGCTCCCGCGCCAATGGATCGATTAACGTCTCCAGTGCAAAACACACGCCCGTCCGCGCGACGCCCCGATAGGGGAGGATCGGTGGTTTATTAGTTGCTGATGACCAGGTACGACAGCGAAACCCGGGAAAGTTATATGGCCCTGGCAGAATACTTGCGATCTGAGCCGCCTCAAGACAGGCCGAGAACGGATAGGCTGAGTACGCCCCTGCATCGACGGTCGCTTCACATTCGACGGCTAAAATTTTTCCATCGTCGGCTGCATAAGCGGTGATCTCATAATGATGTTCGCGGCAATTCGCGTTGGCGCTGAGCTGTTCGCGGCGATCTTCAATCCAGCACACCGGTTGGCCGGTATGGATTGCGATCCATGACAGCGCAACCTCTTCCGCAAGCAGAATGCCTTTATAGCCAAATCCACCACCAACATCCGGCGCGACAATACGCACCTGACCTTCTTCAAGTCCGAGACATTCGGCGAGCCCGGTGCGGACGATATGCGGCATCTGCGTCGAGCTCGTCAGAGTCAATAGTTCCAACCGTCGATCCCATTCAGCGACCACGCCGCGGCCTTCAATCGGTGCCATCGATTGCCGCGCCGTTCTGAAACTCCGCGTGACGGATGCCGCAGCCTGCGCCTTTAACACCTCAATATCCGCTTTGGCTTCAACAAAGGTTTCGAGGAAGACGTTGTCGCCCCAGTCCTCATGGACCAAAGGCGCATTATCTTCACGTGCCTGCAGCATATCTGAAATGACCGGCAGCAATTCAATCTCAACACCCACCTGTCTGACAAGATCCTCGGCTTCGCCACGCGTATCCGCAACACAGGCGGCGATCAGCTCTCCAACATGACGAACTTTCTCATACGCCAGGATCGGCTGCAGCGACGACTTAAACCCGGCAAGCCCTGAATCCGCGCGGATCGGCAATACACCGGTCAAATCGCCAGCGATAAATACATCTTTTTCGCGGCCTGACGGCTTGGTGACCCTGACATCCCGGCCATGTGCCACGGGACTACGCACGAAAGCCACTTCGCGCATGCCAAAACGTTTGATATCGGCCACGAATTCGCCACGTCCGCGCAGATAGCGCTCATCCTCCTTGCGGAGAACTGATTCACCGACACCGCCTGTCGCGACTGGCTTCATAGGGATACGCCTGTTAGCTGATCACAGTTGATCACCGAAGTCCTGAGGGCCATTATCAGGGCTTAGCAAGCCCTTGTCATCATCAGGGGTCATCATCAGGGCGTAATTCACCGCATGGAGGCGGATATGGCAGAGCAATATGATCTCGTAATCAGCGGCGGCCGGGTTATCGATCCAGCAAATAATATTGATGGCGTCAGCGATGTTGCGGTCAAGGACGGTAAAATTGCGGCGGTCGCCGAGACCCTATCAGCTAATGGCGCTAAAACGATTGATGCTGCGGGCAAGCTGGTCATCCCGGGAATGATCGATACCCATGCTCATGTTTATGAACATGTCAGCGGTCGGTTTGGCATGAACCCCGATCTGGTCGGCGTCCGCTCCGGCGTGACCACAGTCATTGATCAGGGCGGCCCAAGCTGCATGACCTTCCCAGGTTTTCGCAATTTCATCGCCAAGCCCGCCAAGACCAACGTTCTAGCCTTTATTTCGATTTATACCGTCGGCGGGCTCGAAGGCCATTACTACCCCTATCTCTATGGACCTGGTGGCGTCGATGCGGCGGCCTGTGCCAAGGCTGCCGCCGCCAATAGCGACATTGTAAAAGGCATCAAGGCGCATGCTGAACCGGGCGGAATATCACGCTGGGGTTTGGAGACGCTGGAACTGGCCAAAGAAGCTTCGCGTGAAGCCGGAATTCCGGTCTATATCCATCTCGGTGAGCTATGGCCGACCGAAGGCGGTGTCGACGTCAACATGGATGAACGACTACCGGAGATTGTCGCTTTGATCGAAGAAGGCGATATTCTCGCTCATCCGTTCACACGCCATCCCGGCGGTTTCGTTAACAAAGAAGGTAAGCTACACCCCATCGTCAATGAAGCCATCGACAAGGGCGTCTTGATCGATATCGGACATGGGTCGCATTTCAGTTTCGATATGGCGCGCGCAGTTTTGGATGCCGGTGTTCTCCCCAATACGGTTGGTGCCGACATGCATGGCTATAACACCCATGTCCCCGCGGAAGCCGGCACCCCGGATGATCACCCCGATGACGAAATGCATCTGTTTGCCGGACAAGCGCAGTTCAGCATGTGTCACGCGATGACCGAGTTGATGGCCTTAGGCGTCAATATGGAAGACACCATCCCGATGGTATCTTCTCAATGCGCGGAAATGATCGGTATGAGCGACGAGCTTGGCACGCTAGGCGTCGGACGGACTGCGGATATTTCTGTATTACATGATGAAACCGGCGAATGGACCTTACATGACAACAGCGACGTGCAAGTCACCACCAACCGGCGGCTGCGCCCAGCCTTTTGCATTCGTGCCGGTGAGTATTTTGAAGCCGACGCGCCGATCCTGCCTGTGTAACTCATAGTAATTCGCCGCGTGAAGGAATCAGGTTGAAAATTAGCCTTGTCACCCCGGCGGGCAAGAAATCCCGCGCTGGCAATCGGACTACTGCGGTGCGCTGGGCCAGAATTTTGCGCGATCTTGGTCATCGGGTGAACATCGCCGAACAGGATAATGGCGATGATGCCGATATGATGGTCGCCGTCCATGCCTGGCGCTCGCATCGATCAATCAGAACATTCTCCGACAACCACCCTGACCGACCTCTAGTCGTCCTCCTCGCCGGGACGGATATTTATGCCTTCCAGCACAGCCATGCCGAGGCAACGCTGGACTCGATGGAGCGTGCGACCGCCCTGGTCTGCCTGCACGATCTGGTCCATCAGGCGATTCCGAAGAAATTCGGCAAAAAGCTGAACGTCATTTACCAGTCCGCCCCACCGCTTTCATCGACGCGACAGCCCAGCAAACGAAGTTTTGATATCTGCGTTGTCGGTCATCTGCGCGATGAAAAGGATTCGCTCCGCGCCGCCTATGCTGCGCGCTTGGCGCCACCAAACTCCAAACTCCGCGTTATCCATCTCGGCAAAGCGCATAACAAGGAATGGGCACAGGCAACGGCAACAGAAGTTAAAAATAATCCGCGCTTTCACTCACTCGGCGAAGTCCCGGGCTGGCGGGTACGGCGTCAGTTTGCCACCAGCCACGCCATGGTGATGAGTTCGGTTATGGAAGGCGGTGCCAATGTGGTCTCGGAAGCCGTCGCCGCCGGATTGCCGATCATCGCCTCTCATATCGATGGCAATGTCGGGCTACTCGGCGAAGACTATGAAGGCTATTATCCAGCGCAAGACACCGAATCCCTCTCTGCCCTGCTCTACCGCGCCGAGACTGATCCACGATATTTGAAAAAACTATCCGCTCAGGTCAGAAAGCTGCAGCCTCTCTTTAAAGCCAATAAAGAGGCGAAGGCCTGGAAGACACTGCTGGCAGAAATCAAACTCTGACCGTAATCGGTTCCAACCGGTCGGATTGTTCCAGCACTTCACCAACGATCATTGTGCGGGCATAACCCATTTCTTTCAGCGCGGTAACGCAATCATCAGCACGATCTGCCGGAACACTGGCGAGGAGGCCGCCGGCGGTTTGTGGATCAAAGATGAGGGGATAGCGCGGATCTTTACCGGCTTCTTCGAGATTGGCCACCGCCCGGCGCAGCCGGACATTCTGCGGCTGTAGTGACGAGACGATCCCGGCTTTTACCGTATCAACCGCCCCGTCCATCAGTGGCACGGCATCCATCTCCAGAACTACATCGACCTCGGACGCCCGCACCATTTCAACCAGATGCCCCAGCAGCCCGAAGCCGGTGATATCGGTCGCCGCCTGAGAGCCATATTCGACCAGACATTGCGCGCCCTTGTAATTTGACATCACCATGTGATCGAGGGCTGAGGCAATCCAGCGACCCTTAGCCTTGTGACGCATATCAGCGGCAAACAGGGTGCCGGTACCAATCGGCTTGGTCACAATCAGCTTGTCGCCCGGTCGCATACCGCCCTTGCGCATAATTTTGTCTCTATCGATCAGACCATTGACGGCAAAGCCGAGGCTCAGCTCCGGCCCCTCGCTGGTGTGACCACCCACCAGCGAACAGTTGGTATCGTTGAGGATTTCCATCGCGCCGGTCATCATCTGGGTCAGCGTGTCCTCGACTTTTTCCTCGATGCCAAACGGGACCGTCGCAATTGCCAAACCGGTCTGAGGCTCACCGCCCATGGCATAGATATCGCCGAGGCTGTGGTTGGCGGCGATCTTGCCGAAGACATAAGGGTCATCAACCATTGAGCGGAAGTAATCCACCGTATGAACCATCACCTTGCCGGGTGGCACTTCAACGACGGCAGCATCATCAGGCTCATGTAATCCGATCAGCACGTCATCGCGCGGTACCGGCGTCAGGCTGTTGAGCGCCCGCGACAAAACGGTTGCCCCGACCTTTGCACCACAGCCACCACAGCGCATCGCGATGGCGGAGATTTCCTTGACGACGTCAGCACTCGCCAGCCCGTCCGGCAGATCGGTTTTGGCGTCCTCCTCCATATCCGGGAGGTCATTGAACTTGTCCATAAAACGCCGGTCGATCCAGTCTTTCCAGCGCCAGACATTCGGGCCCTGAATGGAAAACCCACCACGCGAGGCAACGGCGTACTTGTCACCAGTGGAGATCAGGCTGAGGAATTTCTTTTGTGGCCTGAACGGTACCGGCGTGCGGCCCAGCAACAAACGCCGCAGATTGCGCTCCAGCGGTTTGCCCTGCCGTACCGCAAAGACGCCGGACTTTGGACGTGGATGATTGACCATCGCCGCGATATCGCCGGCGGCGAAGACTTCGGGATGCGATACGGACTGCAATGTATCGCTGACCTTTATAAAGCCCTTCTCATCAACATCGAGACCGGCTTCGGCAGGCCAGCTCGGTGCCCCCGCTGCCGTTACCCAAAGAATTTCATCGGCTTCGACTTCCGTACCGCTGGCCGTCTTGAGCTTGCCAGGAGATACCTGCACCACCGCATCATCAGCATGGATCGTAACCTCCCGGTCCCGCAGGGCCGCTTCAAAACAGCGCCGTACCCGCGCATTATGGGTCGGCATAATCTCTTCGGAACCGCTGAAAAGATGATAGGCGATCTGGTCATCGGGCTTTCCGGCCTGTTTCAGCACCTGCTTAAGACGAAACTGAATCGCCAAAAGAATTTCCACCCCGCCGGCCCCGGCTCCGACCACCGCAACTTTCATCGCGCCATCATGGTTTAGGGCGCGATCACGCAAGGCTTCCCAGCGGTCGAGAAACAGGTTGATTGGTTTTACCGGCACCACAGTTTCGGTCGCACCCGGCACAAAAGCTGTATTCGGCGTTGAACCGGTATTGATCGACACAAGGTCATAAACCACCGGCGGGCGGTCATCGCACAGGACTTTCCTGTTATTCACATCGAGGCCGGTGACCGTGCTGTGATAAAACCGCGCGCCCGCGAATCGCGCCAGCGCGCCAAGATCAATATGCGCCTCGTCATAGTCATAATGACCAGCGACATAGCCCGGCAGCATCCCCGAATAGGGGGTATGGGCATCGCGACAAATCAGGGTCAGGCGAATACCTGGCACCGGCTTCATGCCGAAGCGCTTGAGCACCGCAACATGGCTGTGACCACCACCAATTAGCACCAGATCTTTGACAACGGGGGTATCGGATTTTTGCATGGTCTTACTGTTGTTCCAGACTGGTTTGCAGACGTAAACGCGTGCGCACTGAACGCGAAATGGCATCGACGCCAATATTAAGCAAGGCGGTAATCGCAATCAAAAGCATCGCCCGATCAAACCGTAAATCGGCAAAGGCGCTATCAACATAGAATCCAAGCGTCGCGATGCCGAGGATTCCAAGGATAGCGGTTTCGCGCATGATCACTTCCCAACGATAGAACAGCAATGCCAGCATGGGACGATAGACCCGCGGCAGCACCTCATAGAAATAGCGATTGAACCCGGTCGAGGCATCCTGGCGCAGTGACACGGTTTCGGTATAGCGCCCGACCAGATGACCGATGATCGCCCCGTTATGGAGGGTCAGGGCGATAATCGCCGGCAACATCGACGGCCCCCAAAGCTGCAGCAGGATGAAGGCGAGAACATATTCTGGAGTCGAGCGCGCAATGACGAGGAACATGTGACCAAAAAACCGCGAAGCTTTACCCAGCAGCAACGGTGAAATTAGCGGAAACAATACGATGGTCAGAAAGCCGGTTG
Organism: uncultured Alphaproteobacteria bacterium; assembly: GCA_938048165.1. Classification (GTDB taxonomy): domain Bacteria; phylum Pseudomonadota; class Alphaproteobacteria; order MPNO01; family UBA2964; genus UBA2964. The sequence continues at coordinate 7,764 of CALIBP010000282.1, forward strand.
CGACCAGCGCAATCATGGTGAGCTGGACGGTTGCGATGGTCCCCGGCCAGGCCTGATCAACCACCATCATATGCAGCCAGTCCCAAAAGGCTTCCATCCCGGCACCGCTGCGTAAGGGATGCGGCACGATGTCTTCGGTCAGGAACCGGACAATATTGGCGAAGGAGAAGGCCACACCCCACGGCAGGATCACAATCGCCCCGATCAGATAGACCGGCATCAACGGACGTTTCATCCAGATCCGCATGGTGGCGATGACCAGATAGAACAGGATCAACAGCGCCGAGACTTCGGAATACTGGCCTTCCTTAAAGGCGGTTTCCAAATGAAACCCCAAGGTCGGCAATCCGATAAAGCCCAGAACCGCGCTCGAGCGAATACCGCATTCCAGCCGATACATGGAATAAGACCGAAAGTGCGCCCAGACATCTGGCATCCGGACAAAGATAAAGGCAGAGGCCCGGCTGGTCCCTGCCGGTATGGTCTTGAGCGGGGCGGGATTGGCTTCCTCAAGAATCTCGGCATAAACCTTGGCGATGATCCCGGCATAGGGAATTGCGATCGCCAGCACGCCGGTCAGCGGTGACAGGCCAAACATCTGCAGAAAGATCAGCGCCCAGAATAGCTCATGCACCGCACGGATCACTGCGCAGCCGGTACGGACAATCCGGCTATAAAACAGCAGCGCCAGAAACAACCCCATAAAATTGGCAAGCGTCACCCCGAGCAAGGCAAAGGCCAACGTGTAGGCAATAGAAAGGACAACACTGTCCGTCGCATAGAAATCCGGCGTCACCAGACCGAGCAACAGCCTTCTGAATTCCTGCCACGGATCGACGGTCGAAATTGCGACATCAGCAAAGATCAGACAAATAAAAGCAATGCCGACGAACGTTGTGGTCGTCCGGGCGAGTGGCGACGGTTCAGGACGAACGATCACCGGTCGCCGTTCCGATAAAGGTCATCAAGGTCTTTCGGCGTCATGCCGGACGCCGCCACATCCAGCGCGATTTTACCATCGCGGATGCCGATCAGCCGGTCGGCAAACTGAATCGCCAGCTCGCGATCATGCATCGCCAGGATAACGGTTGGTTTCTCTGCCGTGATAGCATCAAGAATTTCACGGGCCTGATGTTCATCGACGGCCGATACCGGCTCGTCAGCGATCAGTATATCGCCGGGATGAAACAGCGCCCGACCGACGGCGGTGCGCTGCTGCTGCCCACCGGACAGCTCACCAACGCTGGTAAACAACTTGTCTTCCAGCCGCAGCCTTTCAAGCACCGGCACGACCAGTGCGACATCGGCTTTGGCCGGTTTGAGCAGGTTGCGCAAATTACGCCAGACCGACCGCTGATGCAGCCGCCCCATATAGACATTGTGAAAAACGCTGAGGGCCTGAACCAGCCCAAGCTCCTGCGGCACCAAAGCCGCCGTCTCACCCAAACGCGTATGGATCAAATTCAGGAGTGTCGATTTGCCAGCGCCACTTTCGCCAACCAGGGCAATGCGCTCGCCCTGTTCAATATTTAACTCGAGCTCGCGAAGAACCGTTGTACCGCTATAGCCAACGGTTTCCTCGCGAAGCTCCAGTAAAGACATAAGATTCAAAGTCTGCCGATTAATCGATCAGACCAATTTTCTTTGCTGTTTCTTTGATCGGCGCGTAGTCAGCGTTGGTGGCGGCAATGAAGCCCGCCCGTGGAAAAGATTTCAGAAGATCAGGATCGTTCATAGATAGAAGCGAATTCTGAACCTTCTTGCCAAAACCTTTACCAAACTGCTTGTTTACGTCGCCGCGGATGGTCCACTGATAGTCCGGATAAGGTGGTGTCCGCCAGATAAGGCTGACCTTGCTGGTATCGACCTTGCCGCTTTTTACTTCACGGTTCCAGACCTTGTAATTTACCGCGCCAACTTCATAGGCACCGCTTTGCACAAGAGCAATTGTGCGGGAGTGATTGCCGCTGAATCCGACTTTCTTGAAAACCTTGTTCGGCAACTTGCCGAAGGCGGAGCGGATATGGAATTCCGGCATCAAACGACCAGAGGTTGACCCCTTGGAGCCGAAAGTGAATGTCCGACCGGCAATCCCCTTGGGAAATGCCTTGGATTGCTTCAGACCTGTGCTCTTATGGGCAATGAAATAGGTCTCGAAAAACGGATCCTTTTTACCCTGGGCAATAGCGCGTGAGCCTTTGACGAGTTCCCGGGCGCGGACTCCAGACAATCCACCAAACCAGGCTAGCTGTACCTGATTATTGCGAAACGCGGTTACCGCCGCCGCATAGGATTTCACCGGCACATATTTGACGGTCACGCCAAGTGACTTGGTCAAATATTT
>CALIBP010000283.1 GCA_938048165.1 uncultured Alphaproteobacteria bacterium
CGTTCACGCCATCGAAGATCGCTGCCCGCATCGCGGTGCGCGGCTGTCGCTGGGCTGGAACCTCGGTGACCGCCTCGCCTGCTGGTATCACGGCATCGAAGTGAATAGTGACGGCAAGGTCGAAAGCGTTCCCGCCATTGAAAACTGTTCGATGGAAGGCAAACACACCACCCACGCCTATCCCGTTAAAGAAGTGAAGGACGCGATCTTTCTCTATTTTGGCGATGACGCCCATACTGAACCCCCGGAGCTGGAATTCCCCGAGCAGCTGGCCAGCGAAGAATTTGGCCACCGACTCTGCACCGCGACCTGGAAATGCAATTACCGTTATGCCGTCGATAATGTTATGGACCCTATGCATGGTGCCTATCTCCACGCCCAATCCCATTCGATGGCGTTTGGCAACAAGACCGCCAAGATGCGGGTGCGTGACACCAATGCCGGGCTGGTCTTTGAAAAAATCGGGCAGCGCGACGTCAATTTCGACTGGGTCGAGATCGGATTCTCTGGCGGCATGTGGATGCTGCTTTCTATTCCTTATCGTAAGAACGCCGGTCCCGGCGGCAGCTTCTATATCGTCGGCTTTGTAACGCCGATCGATGAAGAACACTGCCAGGTTTATTTCTGGCGCACGCGCAAAATAGAAGGCTGGCAGCGCGATGTCTGGAAATTCATGTACAAGACCCGGCTCGAGGGGCTGCACTGGGATGTCCTGGAGCAGGATCGTGTCGTGCTTGAGGATATGGCCTCGAATGCCCGCGACTTTGAAGGGCTCAATGCCCATGATGTTGGGCTGACCCGCGTCAGAAGAATGATGAGCGGGATGGCCAAAGAACAGCTTACCGACCTCGCCGCCCACCAGGCGACCGCCTAATGGCGATGCCACGCACTGAAAGGAATAATCATGCCTGATTCAGCAGAATTTCAGAGAGAAGATATAGAGACCTGGACTCAACCCGAAAACAAAACCTTTGATGAATGGATGGAATCCCGGGTCGCCCGGTTTGAAACCCGTACCTATGACTGGGATGCGCTAAAGTTCCAGGCCGATTATGATCCCAAATATGCGCGCGCCCAGTGCCGCTATATGGGCACTGGTGGTGCCGGGGTAGAGCACGACGAAAACGTCGTGCCGTCTGAGCATTTCACCTTTTCAACCATGATCCTGCCTGCGGGTTGCGAGGGACCATCGCATATTCATATCGATGTCGAGGAAGTGTTTTTCATGCTGCGCGGCAGCATTCGACTGGTAATCAATGACGATTCCAGTCGCTACGAAACCATCCTCAAGGAACGAGACCTGATTTCCGTGCCACCCGGTGTTTATCGCGAGCTGGTGAATATCGGCAAGGAAGAGGCGCTGATGCTGGTCATGCTCGGCAGCAAAAAGCCGGTAATCCCGACCTATCCACCCGATCATCCTCTTTCACAATTGAAACGAAAATAAGGGACATTCGCGAGACATGGACTCTGTCCCGACAGAACATCCGGTAGAAAGCCGCTTCCCGCTGCAAACCATTGAGGCGGGTGATCGTCGATTCTCGTATCGGGAGAGTGGCAGCGGGCCTGCGATGGTCGTGCTACATGGCATCGGATCAGGGTCTGGATCGTGGTATGGCCAGCTCGAAGGGCTATCCAGTGACTATCGGGTCATCGCCTGGGACGCGCCGGGTTACGGCGAGACCACGCCGGTCGACAACCCCTCACCCATCGCTGCCGAGTATGCAGCTGTTCTGGAAGATATGCTGGCAGCACTCAATGTCGAACCAGCCGTGCTCATTGGCCATTCGTTCGGCGCGCTCACCGCCGGTAGCTATGCCAGCACCCATAGCGAGCTCCCGATGCTGGTTATCGCCGACCCGGCAAATGGTTATGGCGCGATGGATGAAGAAACACGTGCCAGCAAACGAGACCCGCGGATTGCGGCGATGCGCGAACTGGGTCCAAGAGGTCTTGCGGAGAAACGATCTTCGGCGCTGCTCTCGGCACATGCGTCAGAGGATGCTCGTAACCTGGTGCGCTGGAATATGAGCCAGCTCAATCCCGCGGGTTATGTGCAGGCGGCTCATGTGCTGGCCAACAGCCATCTCATCGGTGATGCCCCTGCTTACGCCGGCCCCGTTCTGGTCCTGTGCGGTAGCGAAGACACAGTTACACCGGAGGCGGTTTGCCGACCGGTTGCCGACGCCTATCCAAACGCCAGCTACCAAACGCTACCGGGTGTCGGGCATGCCTCCTATGTCGAGAACGGCCCGCAGTTCAACACCGCCGTACTGGACTTTATCGCGGGGCATCATGGCTAAGGCGGCGACCCTTGACCCCTCACAGGACGCAGAACGCTATATCGTTCCGGGTCTTCAGCGCGGGCTGCAAATATTACGCGCCTTCGACCGTCAGCGGCTTCAGCTCGGCGCTCCCGAAATCGCGCGCGAACTCGGCATTCCACGCTCCACTGTTTTCCGCCTTATGCAAACGCTTGAATATATGGGGCTGCTGGAGAAGGTCGATCATTCGAGTGAGTATCGGCTTGGCATTGGGGTGTTGTCGCTTGGTTTTGAATATCTCGCCTCGATGGAAGTCACCGAGCTTGCCCGGCCTATCCTTGATCGCCTCCGCGACGATACAGGATTTTCTTCGCATCTCGCCATTCGTGATGGGAGCAACATCGTCTTTGTCGTCAAATCGGCGGCGAAGGCGGCCTTTGCCAGTTCGGTTACCATCGGCACACGTTTCCCGGCACACGCCACGATCCTGGGACGCGTCATGCTCGCCGATCTCACTGACTCAGAGCTGCAGGGCATCTATTTAACGGGCAAACTATCCCGCTATTCCGATCAGACCCCCGAAACGCTCAGCGCGCTAAAAAAGATTCTCGAAGAAGATGACACGCGTGGCTATGCCATGAGTGCCGCCTATTTCGAACATGGCATTGGGTCTATCGCCGCCCCGGTGCGGGATAGCAGTGGGCGCGTCATTGCCGCCATCAATATTATTTTTCAGGATGGCAAAGTAGAGAAAGAACAATATGTCGACCGGGTTTTACAGGCCGCCAGCGATCTGTCCCGCCAGCTCAACTACCACCCCGCCGTCAATAAGCAGGAAAGACACACAGGATGAAGATCGATCTAACGGGCCATACCGCTGTCGTCACGGGCGGCACATCCGGGATCGGATTGGCGACTGCCAGTCTGTTTCTTGACGCCGGCGCCAACGTGGCTATTTGTGGCCGTGATCAGGGAAGGCTGGATGATGCAACCGCAGCCCTGACAGCAGATCATTCAGACCGGCCGTTTCTTGCCGTTCCCTGCGATGTCCTCGATAAAGACAGCGTTGCGAAATTTACCGAGACAACTGTAGAGCATTTCGGTGGCGTCGATACACTCATCAACAATGCCGGTCAGGCGCGAGTTTCAAAATACGAAGACACCAGCGACGAGGCCTGGCGCGAGGAACTGGATCTCAAATTTTTCAGCGTTCTGCATCCCTCCAGAGCCTTTCAGCCACATTTGGAGAAGTCCGACAAAGCCGCCATCGCCTGTACCAGCTCGCTGATCGCCCGTCAGCCAGAACCGCATGTTGTCGCCACCTCTGCCGCCCGCGCGGGACAGCTGAGCCTTATCCATTCGATGGCAAGAGAGCTGGCACCGAAAAACATCCGGGTGAATTCAATCCTGATAGGGGTTGTTGAGTCAGCGCAATGGCAACGACGCTATGATGCCCTGCCCGACGGCAAACCCGCCTATGATGACTGGCTCAAGGAGCAGGCCGTCGCCAAAGGCATTCCCCTGGGGCGGTTTGGCAAACCCGAGGAAGCTGCCCGCGCGCTTTTCTTCCTCGGAACACCGCTCTCATCTTACACCACAGGTTCAACCATCGATCTTTCCGGAGGGCTGTCACGCCATGTCGGATAAAGCGACTGTTGGTGAGGTCATCATGACCTTTCTTGAGGAATGCGGGGTTGGTGCCACCTTTGGTGTGATCTCGATCCATAATATGCCGTTTCTCGATGCCATCGGGCGACGCGGCAAGATGCGCTATATCAGCGCCCGCAGCGAACCTGGTGCGGTCAATATGGCAGACGCCTATGCCCGGGTTGGCGCCCGTCTCGGCGTTGCCTTCACCAGCACTGGCACGGCAGCCGGAAACGCGTCAGGTGCCATGGTCGAGGCACAGACCGCGGGCACATCGCTGCTCCACATAACCGGTCAGATAGACCTCGAACATGTAGATAAAGAACATGGCTTTATTCACGAGGCGCGCGACCAACTCACAATGCTCAAGGCGGTTTCCAAAAGCGCCTGGCGGGTAACCGACGCCGATGACGCCCTCAATGTCTTTAAACAGGCGGTGCGTGATGCGATGACCGCGCCAACCGGCCCGGTCAGTGTCGAGGTACCCATCGATATTCAGCACACTGAAATTGACTGGCCGACAGACCTGTCTCCGCTGCCGATCGATGTTATGGAACCCGACCCTGTCTCCCTCGATTCCCTCGCTGAAAAACTCATAAATGCGAAACGCCCGATGCTATGGCTCGGCGGCGGCGCGCGACATGCCGGTGATGCCGTGAACCGATTTATTGAAATGGGTTTCGGGATCGTCACAAGTACGCAAGGGCGCGGTGTCGTAGCGGAAGACCACCCTGCAACGCTGGGGGCCTATAATATCTATGGCCCGGTCGAAGAATTTTACGACAGTTGCGATGCGATGCTGGTTGCCGGATCTCGTTTACGCGGCAATGAAACGCTGAAATATCAGCTGCGCCTGCCCCGACCTCTTTACCAGATTGATGTCGATAGCCGTGCCGAGAAGGATCGACCCTATGTCGCCGATCACTTCATTTTGGGGGATAGTGATAAAGCACTAAACGCATTGGCAGACCGCCTTGATGGCAAGATGAATATCGATCCAGATTTTATAAGTGATTTACAGGCCGCGCGTGCCAAAGCAGAACAGTTTTTGCAGGACGGGCTCGCCCCCTATGGCGAGTTGTTGACCGCTATCCAGTCCAATGGCGGCGATAATTTCCTGTGGGTCCGCGATGTCACGATTTCAAACAGCACCTGGGGCAACCGCGCCATTCTTATCAACGGTCCGCGTGACGGCGTGCATGCGGCTGGCGGCGGAATTGGTCAAAGCATCCAGATGGCCATCGGGGCCGCTATCGCTGAGCCAGACAAGAAGGTTTTCTGTCTCGCAGGCGACGGTGGGCTGCAGGTTAATATCGGGGAACTGGCAACCGCGACTCAGGAAGGTGTGCGGATCACCTTAATCCTGATGAACAGTCAGGATTATGAGGTCATCAAGAATATCCAGGACGCGCAATATGGTGGCCGGCGATATTATTCCGATATATTCACGCCAGATTTCTCTGCCATTGCCGATAGCAATGGCTGGCACTATGAAAAACTTTCCGATCTCGCCAACGCCGAATCCACCATTGGCAACGCCCTGAAATCCAACGGGTCGACAATGATCGAAGTTGATATGGCAACAATTGGCGCATACGCTCGGCCCTTCGGCGGCCCGCCCGTAAAAAAAGACTGACACGGAGAAAACCTATGGCCACACAGATGAAGACCGATTCCACCGACAGCATTATTGATCGCATCATAGCGATCCGGGATAAGTGGCATTTCAAACGTCATCCGATGATGAAACTACTGGCAGCAGGCGAACTCGATCTGCGCGTTTTGGCGGTCTATATGGCACAGCATGCCAAATATGTGCGCTATGGGTTGCAGGCCTTCGGTCACGTCTATGCGCGGGGGCCCGCCGACGTCCGTAAGATGCTTGTCGAAAATATTGCCGAAGAAGAAGGTCTGATCGGCGGCAACACCGACCACGGAGCCCATGACCACATGCAGATGATTTATGATTTCTGCGAAAAGGCCGGCATGAGCAAAGAAGAAGTGCTCAACGTTGATATGACCCCCGCCTGGTATGGCAGAGCGCTTTATTATCTACATTCAGCGCGTGAAGAGCCAATCGGCGTCATTCTTGCCATGTTCTTTACCCAGGAAGGCCAGATGCCGGCCCTTAATGGCGAAATCGTGTTACCGGCGTTCGAAAAACATTACGGCATAAAACGTACGGATCGGGCAGCGGTATTCTTCGCAGAACATGAACTGGCCGATGAAGATCATTCACGACGCCAGCTTGATCTCGCGGCGAAATATCTGACCACGCCCGAGCTTGAACAACGCGCGGAAGAGGTTGCCGAAGAAATGTGCCGCCTGCGCTGGGGCTGCACGTCGGAGACTTACCGGCACGAGCATCTGAAAGATCTGGAGGAGTTGCCACCAGGTGTTCCCTGGGAATGGCGGAAAAGCTAATCGTCTATTTT
>CALIBP010000284.1 GCA_938048165.1 uncultured Alphaproteobacteria bacterium
TTGGTACATCCAGAAGGGTCTGTTAGCAGAGGGTAGGACCCGACCAAGTTCAGCCAATAAGCCTGGGCAATCCCATGTCTGGCATGAGCTATCCCCATGACCCATGCTTCAGTCTGAAAAGTTTTCCCGTATGCGAACATAGTGTGCCGCCAAAACCCATAGTGTGCTTTGTTGGCGATTGAATTTGCCTGCAGGCTGGATAACTGGTCATCTCCATTTTGTCAGCTGCATTATATTGATTTTTATTCAATGATATTTTCAACCAGATGTCCTGGGCTCACCTCTTTGTAAGACATCGGCGTCGGCCTTACGCCTATTGGATGGATGGGGCTTTTTGAAGATGCTGAATGCACCTGGCGGTTCTTTTGATATCGTCGACCCGGGTCTGCGATGGGGACGGCGTCCAGAAGCTGCCGTGTATAAGGATGCTGTGGCGTCTCGAATACGGCACGGCGGGGGCCCAATTCAACAATGCGGCCACGCCGCATGACCGCAACCTGATGCGCTATGCGTTCGACCACCGCCATGTCGTGAGAAATGAAAAGATAGGAAATATTCAGCCGCTCCTGCAACTCTATCAGGAGATCAACGACCTGGGCCTGAATTGATACATCAAGAGCAGACACCGGTTCATCGGCCACGATTAGTGAGGGCGAAAGCGAGAGCGCCCGTGCAACGCACAGACGCTGGCGCTGGCCACCAGAAAATTCATGTGGATATCGCTCCAGGCAATCCGATTGCATACCAACCTGCTGGATAAGGCCTTCCACGCGCTTACGCAGCTCCGCTTCGTCTACCCTGCGATGAATTCGCACTGGATCGGCAATCTGATCGTAGACCCGCCGGCGCGGGTTCATTGAAGCCAACGGGTCCTGAAATACGATCTGCATCTCAGCGCGCATTTTTCGCATTTCCTCAGGATCGAGGTCGATCAGATCCCTGCCACGTAGTCGTATGCTGCCCGACGCCGGCTCTATTAGCCGAAGCACCGAGCGCGCGAGCGTGGATTTACCTGACCCGCTCTCGCCAACAAGCGCCAGTGTTTGACCGGTAAGAATGTCGAGCGATGCCATCTCAACAGCATGAACCTCTGCTGATTTGCGGCGAAAAAGCCCGGTCCGTACAGGAAAGCGGGTGACGACATCGCGTACCTCCAGCAGTGGGGTCCGATCGCCGACCAGAGGTGGTGCCGATTTGCTGTAGCTGGGTTCTGCGAAGCGGCGCGGGCCATTTGTTCCAGAAAGCGCACCAAGGCGCGGGGCTGCAGCCAATAGCGCCCGGGTGTAGGCATGACGCGGCGCCATGAACAGGTCAGTCACCCGGGAATCTTCGACAATCTCTCCATTCCGCATCACTACGACGCGGTCGGCAATCTCTGCCACCACAGCCATATCGTGCGTTATAAAGAGCAACGCCATACCGGTTTCTGCCTGGACGTCCCGAAGCAGATTGAGAATTTGTGCTTGGATTGTGACATCCAGTGCCGTAGTAGGCTCGTCAGCAATCAGAAGTCGAGGCCCGCAAGCAATTGCGATCGCCAGCATGACCCGCTGGCGTTGACCACCTGAAAGTTCATGCGGATAGCGCGCCATCTGGCTTTCTGGATCGGGCATGCTCACCCTTTCAAGGAGCCCGATAGCTCGTTCCCGGGCGCCCGTGTTTGATTCGCGCCGGTGCAGGCGAAGAGCCTCCATGATTTGCTCGCCAACCGTGAAGATCGGATTGAGCGATGTCATTGGCTCTTGGAAAATCATGGCCATGACCTTGCCGCGTAAATTGGCCATCTCACTGCGCGTACTTGAGGCGAGATCAACAGCGCCATCGCCGGCATCAAACATCAGCTGCCCGCCGTGAATTTGGCCGCCGCCGTACTCCACCAGACGCATGATGCTGAGAGCCGTTACCGATTTGCCAGATCCGCTTTCGCCAACAAGCGCAACAACTTCACCGGGATCGACAGAAAAGCTCACATCCCGCACAGCAAATGTTGGCTCGGCCCTATCGCCAAAACCAACCCTGAGGCCATTTACTGATAGAAGACTGCTCATTGGAATCGTCCATCTCTCAGGCGCGAGTCGAAGACATCGCGCAGCCAGTCCCCGATTAATTGGATCATCAGTGTCACGATCAGAATGAGGAAGACCGGCGTCAACGCCGTCCACCAAGCAAGTGCAAGATCATTGCGATTGTCCCCGACCATTCGTCCAAGCGATGGCGTTGGTGGCTGAACGCCGAGGCCAAGAAAGGACAGTGATGCCTCAAGCAACAAGATTGCTGGGAAATTCAAAGTCAACAGAACCGTCAGGATTGCGACTAGGTTGGGCAGAACTTCACGCAACGCCACCCGCATGTGGGTCGCGCCCCCGGCATAAGCGGCTTCCACGAACGGCCGGGACCGGATTGCAATTACCTGAGACCGGACGACACGGGCATAGGTCTCCCAACCAGCGACGCCCAGAAGCCCGATCAAGACCCATATGTCCGTCCCAAGCGCGGCAATCGCGACAAGGGTCATAAGGAGAAACGGAATAGCAATCTGGATATCGACCAATGCCGACACAATACGATCCAAGATGCCGCCTACGAATCCAGCCAGTATACCGAGCGCCGTCCCGATCAACCCGCCGATAACAACGCCAAGCACGGAAAGGCCAATGCTGACCCTCAGACCATAGATGAGTCGCGAGAGCATATCTCGCCCCAATCTGTCTGTACCGAGCAGATGTTCTGGATGACCGCCAGATGTCCAGCTTGGCGCCTTCAGCGAATTCAGGATACTCGTCTTATTGGGATCGAAAGGCACGATCCAAGGAGCGAAGAACGCCAGCGCAAAGACCGTAAGCATGCCAAAAATGCATATTTTAACGACTATTGGGGCCGAGAGCAGGATCCGTGACAGTTGGACACGGTCATGAATAAGAACAGAAGGCGTCGAAGCGGCGGATTTGTTGGCCATTGTCACCCTCCCGCTCGCACCCGCGGATCGAGAATTGAGTAAATCATATCGACGAACAGATTGATCAAAACCACCGTTAATCCAAAAAAGAACACACCACATTGAAGCACGGGGTAATCTGCTTCCCGCACCGAGCCGACAAGCAGTTGACCAACACCTTGGAAAGCGAACACTTCCTCAACAATGAGTGATCCAGATACAAGGCTGGTAAGCTGGAGTCCAAGTACTGTCACGACCGGAATCATGGCATTTGGCAGTGTGTGTTTTGTAATGACGATGAGGTCACTAAGACCCTTGGCGCGGGCCGTGCGGACATAGTCTTCACTAAGTACGTCAAGCAGAACGGACCTTGTATAGCGTGCAATCGCGGCAGTCAGTCCTGCCGCTAAGACAATAGACGGTAAAACAAAGTGATAAGGTGTCGAGTTGCCGACGATAGGGAGGGTCCGAAAAATGTATCCAAATAGAAATATCAGGAGGATTGCCAAAACAAAATGCGGGATTGCATAGCCCAGAAAAGCGATGGTCATGGCAATGCGCCCTGAAGGCGTGTCGCGCCTGAGTGCACCAATCAAGCCAATTCCAATTCCCATGAAGATAGACAGCGCAAAGGCGAGCGACGCCAATGTAAGTGTGGCAGGAAGGCGTTCGGCGTACATCTCAATGACGGGACGGCGAGAATGGATACTTTTGCCAAAATCGCCCTGGGTCAAATCTTCGAGATAGTATGCGAACTGGACTGGGATAGGACGGTCAAGACCGAGGTCAGCCTCCAATGCCGCCTGAGTGTCGGGATCAATCCCGTCTGGAAACATCACCGATATCGGATCTCCTCCAACGCGCGCTCCAACAAAGACCAGTAGCACGATCAGAAAGATAGTAACGGCTGCACTGATAGTGCGGTTCAGCAGAAAAATACCCATCGCGCTTCACAACCTCCCCAACGGACAAGGTTCGGGTGGATTGGGGTCCACCCGAACCAAAGAGTTTTACAGATCGCCAGCTGTAATTTGGCCTGCCCGCAAAGGCAGGGTGAATGGGCGAAGTGCGATTGGGATCTCAAAGTCGATATCTGCTCGCATCGCGTAGGAGTCAGCTGGTTGATAGAGTGGGATTACCGGCGCCAAATCGGCGAGGATACTGTGCATCTCAGCGTAGGCATTCTTGCGCTCTTCGAGGTCTTTACCAAAGCGGGCAATCTCATAGAGCTTCAGCCAACGTGGATCAGCCGTCGGATCGAAATAACCACGGGCAACAGCCCAGCCAGCCTCTGAGAGCGCATTGTCCATCACGCCCATGATGTCGCCGTAGAGCATCGGGATTGACCAGTTGCGAATCATCGTATCGGGATCGGTATCGCGCGTCAGACCGCCAACAGGAACTTGAACCAGCTTCACCTTAACACCAATTTCCTCCCACATTTCAGCGATCGCTTCGGATGCCAAACCACCGTAAAGGTAGTAGTTGGGGTAGATGACGACCTCTACCGGCGTGCCATCATAGTCTGACTCGGCTAGCAGCTTGCGGGCACGATCGGGATCGTATTTGAAGATGTTGAGATCAGGATTGTAGGTTTCACCAACCTCCCGGTACTGGAATCCTCCCGGAGCTTTGCCCTGACCCTTGAAAAGAGCCGTGACCAAGTTGTCATAATCAATAGCCGATGTTAGCGCCTGGCGAAGTTTTACATCCTTAGTCACTGGGTGGGAGTTGTTGAAAAGATACACGTGGTACATGGGATAGGTGACTTCGATCCGCTTCAACCCCGACTCTCTGTCAATCAATGGGTACTGATCAGGTGGGATTTCTGAGGCAATGTCGATCTCACCATTCACCAACGCCGTGACACGGGTAGACACTTCCGGAATGCGCAGGAAGGTGATCTTGTCAAATGGTGCCGGCTCACCCCAATAGTCTTCGAAGCGCTCAAGCACGATGGTCTCGCCAGGCGTAAAGTTGGTGACCTTGTAAGGCCCAGCGCCGACCGGATTGAGCCCATGCTGATCTTCCTCGCCATCATTGATTTGTTCAATAGAACGAATGCCGGCATTGCGCACAGAAAGAAGCGTTTCTAACAATGTATCGGGTCGTTTGGTGTGAATACGAACCGTCATATCGTCGATTACTTCGACATCCTTGAAGTTGTAAAACATCTTACCGTGCGGGTTACGGTAGCGCTTGCTTTCCAGCTTGATGATTGGATCAAGTGAGGCTTCGACGTCATAGGCATCCATGGTGTCGCCGTTGTGAAAGGTTACACCCTGTCGCAACTTGAGTTCCATAGTGGTGTCGTTAATCATTTTCCATTCGGTCGCCAGCCCCGGCTTGAACACGCCGTGATTGAATGGATCACGCTCTATCAATGTCTCGTAAATGGCATAGAAAGGGGCCGCGGCGGCATTCGCCGTTTCCCTTCTATTGTCGAGCCCCTTGCGAATAGAAGCAACGCCGATGGTTATCTCCGCTGCAAATGCCGGAACTGAGATAGGCGCGGCAAGAGCCATCACCAGCCCAGCTAGAATAAGTCTCTTCATTTTTTTCTCCTGTCGTCATCGGGTAGCTGAATTGCCTACCGGATTTGACTGTCGATCGTTCCAATCGGTCATGACAGGAATATGACTTAGACT
>CALIBP010000285.1 GCA_938048165.1 uncultured Alphaproteobacteria bacterium
GCCGCCAGTGCTTCATCCGACAAGGTGCTCATATCCCGGGCATTTGCCGGGTCATGATACATCAATCTGGCGGCTTCATCCGGCGGGATCCCGAATACATCGACGATATCGCGATCCGTTGGTCCACCAATTTTTACACCAACGGCATCGACGAGAATTACTTTCGAGAAACGGGCGCAATTAATTGATGCCAACTCTGCGGCGAGCCAGCCGCCCATCGAGATGCCCATCAACACGGCATTGTCGATTTCCAGAGCATCCAGTACGTCCAGATAGAAATGCACGAGTTCGGGCATGCCATCGAAATGATCAGGCATTTTTGTGCCATCGAACCCAGGGTGCGACGGTGCGATAACCTCGAACTTTTCCGCCAGCTTGTCGACGACAGGGTGGTCAGCGATTGAGCCGCCGCCGCCATGCAGTAAGAGTAGCTGGGGTCCGGTTCCTTTACGGCTGACGGTAATCTCGCCGACGGGAAGTTTTATTGTCTCGGTTGTTGCGCCCATGGCCTCCTCGTGCCTTTGCGATCAATTTACTAATGCATTTCCTATCACAATGATGGCGTGGGTTCTAATGCCTGACGCATATTTTTTTGTTGTGGGAAGCTTGCGGTCGAATTAGACCCTGATCCTTAGGGTTGTTACAATTGACCGTGACCAGCTAAGTACTTCATGTGTTTAACAGATAAAGAAATTTCGCGTTATAAAACTTAGAGATCATGCTCACATCGATTCTTAATTTTCGTGAAATTTTGCAAACGCTGGGTCAGTCCATTACCCGGCCGCTTCCAGATCCTATGGAATTCATTGTTATGGATGCCTTTTTGGTCATCCTGGTACTCTATGTATTCCTGTTTATTCGAAAAATCGTCAGATTGTGCATTCGTTTGGTGAAGCGCCCGCTGGTGCAGGCCAGTGTTGATGAGCCCCGTATTATCAGCCGGCGGACGGCAGAGGCAGCGCTATCAAAGGCGGAGGCCGCGAAGCAGCTCCTGGCGGCCAGTAGAAAAACCAAAAATCCGTTCAAACTCTTGCGCCGACTGTTTCGAGGGTTGTTTGAAAAATTATCCGGGTGGATTTCATCTGAGGCGTTTAAGGGGGTAGTCAAATCACTCGTTAAACTCGTGAGCCTGGCATAAGGGTTTGTTCGGCTGAAAATTAAAAAAGAGCCTGCCGCGACATCCGAAGGCGTTCAGCTAAATCGGCCCGTCCCGGCGCCAACATATGAAACTGTGGATGAGACTCCACCGGCAGCAGTTGTCACGCCGCCCGACATGGCATCGGAACCAGATATGGAACCTGCGCCGTCGCCGCAACCTATGCCTGCCGCTCCGATCCCGCCAACACCAGCCCCGGTCGTTCCTCTGGTTGCTGAGCCGCAATCGCCCGTACATAGGGTCGTGCCGCCTGCTATGCCAGCGACACTGACCATGCCGGTCGAACCAGTCGCCACTAGTAGAACAACAGCAACAGTCGAGACACCTGTCCGCGCTGCTGATCTGTTGCCCCAACCGGCCGTGCCTGAGCCACACCCATCGCCTGCAGCGGTATCGGTTGCTGATGAAACAGCCCTGACCGCCGCGTTTGAGCAAGAACTCCGTAATGCGCAGCAGGCTGAGACCCAGCTACGTGAATTGAAGGTCAAAGCGGCGGCAACAGCGTTACAAAAGGGGTCCCTGGCAGCTAACAGGTCGGTGGAAGAAGCGTTGCCATGGTATGAGAAGGCGGCTGAACTTGATCCAGCCTCGGCGACAGTGCAGTTAGGATTGTCCCGGCTTTACAAGGAAACCGGAAACTTGTTGGGCGCGTTTGAAGCGGCGCAGAAAGCCTTTGCTGGCTCGCATGATCAGCAAGCGCAGTCACTTGCCCTCGAGAGTATGGATCAGGTCATTGTTGCAAAAACGGATGAGCCAGTCGCTCCTGAACCGGCCCCCCGGTCTTTGGCGGAGATTACCAGATTACTGGAAACAAATCCCGACAATCCAGACCTGCAGCGGGACCTTTCAATCGCCTATGATGAAATTGGCGATCAACACGCGGAGCAGGATAACTTGATTGGCGCTCTGGAGTGTTTTGAGGCGTCCTTGATGATTATCGGGCGTCTGGCCACATCCTACCCGGACAATACCGTTTACCTCAGAGATTTCTCAATTTGTCAGGAGAAGATTGGTGAAGTCCAGAATGCCCTTGGCAATGGGGCGGCGGCGATAGCCGCCTATGAGGAAAGCCTTCCCATTGTGACGATGCTCGCAAACCGGTTCCCGGACGAAGAGGAACACAGTTTTGATCTCAAAATTACGAAAGACAGGTTGGCCGAACTAAAGGCGATAGCCTGATCTTATTGTTGTGCGGTCTGAATTGCTTTCCAGATGTTATGGGCAGATGCGGGCATTTCGACGTCTTTGACACCTAAACCTTTGAGCGCATCGACGACCCCATTGAGAATACAACCGAGCGCGGGTGTCGTTCCAGCCTCGCCCGCAGAACGAATGCCGAGCGGGTTCATAGGCGTCAGCACTTCATGACATTCGGTAGTAAAATTAGGCATGTCCGCTGCCAAAGGCATGGCATAATCCATCAGGGTGGCCGCCAGCGGTTGGCCCGTATCCGGGTCGAAAACGAAATCTTCGAACATGGCTTCACTGGCACCCTGGACGATACCGCCCTGAATTTGCCCTTCAACGATGATCGGATTGATCACGCGACCGACGTCATCCACCGCTGTATAGCGATCCAGTTTCATGGTGCCGGTTTCCGGATCAACTTCAACCTCACAAATGTGAGTGCCGTATGGAAAAGCCGGTGTTCGCATCAGGTTCTCGGCATTTTCGGCAAGACCGTCTGACAAATCCTCCGGCAGATCGGGTGCTGCTTTTATTCGGTCGGCGAGTTCGAACCAGTCAATCGATCGGTCAGTCCCGGAAATCGTAAAGCTGCCTTCGTTGAATTCGATATCACTATCAGCAGCTTCCATGACGTGGGCCGCCAGTCGTTTGCCTTTTTCGATAAGCTTGTCGGCCGCCATGACGATGACGGTGCCAGCCATGCGCATGGAGCGTCCTGAATGCGAGCCGCCACCGACGGAAACAAACGAGGTGTCACCCTGCAACAACTCGACTTTGTCAAAAGGCACACAGAGCCATTCCGATGCGACCTGGCAAAAGCTGGTTTCATGTCCTTGACCGCTATCCTGTGTGCCAATGATAACTTCGATGCGGTTGTCATCGTTGAAGGAAATCTCAGCGCGTTCAAGCGGCGCGCCGGATGAGCTTTCGATATAAGAACAAATTCCGAGACCGCGTCGCAATCCATTGGCCTCTGATTGTTTTTTACGATCTGCGAAACCGGCAACATCTGAAAGTTTCTGGGCGCGTTCCAAACAGTGATGATATTCGCCGCTGTCATAGGTCATGCCAAGCGGGTTGGCGAAGGGCATTGCATCGCTGGTCACAAGATTGCGTCGCCGGATTTCGAAACGGTCGATACCCATCTCGTCCGCTGCGGTATCGACCAGACGTTCAAGGGCGTAGATCACCTCCGGTCGTCCGGCGCTCCGGTAGGGATTGGTCGGTACGGAGTGGCTGAAAACGCCGCGTGCATGGACAGTGGCGCTGGGAATAGCGTAACCGCCTGTCACGATCTCTGCGCCCTTGGAAAGTGGGGTGAATGACAATGTATAGGCACCGATATTGGATAAATTATCGGCCTTCATGGCGAGGAACTTGCCATTCTCATCCATCGCCAGTTCTAGCGAGGTTACAAGATCACGGCCCTGGAAATCCGTGAGAAAACATTCTGTCCGGCTGGTCGTATTCTTGACCGGCCTGCCAAGACGTTTGGCAGCCCACATCACGAGTGGATACTCCGGAAATAGCCGGTTACGGGTTCCAAAGTTCCCGCCGACGTCTTTGGTGACAACACGGATCTGGTCGGCATCGACACCAAAAATCTGTATCAATTCTTTTTTATATCGCACGGCACCACCGCCACCCGCGTATAGCGTGTATTCACCGGTTGCTGGGTCAAACGCTCCCAGGCCCGCGC
>CALIBP010000286.1 GCA_938048165.1 uncultured Alphaproteobacteria bacterium
GGTTTCACCCGCAACAGTTTCGGAGAATAGCGCACTTGCGGGTACCGCCCCCTGTTTGGGTGTCCAGACCAGCTCGAAATCCTTAACGGCAGGGACGGTTTTGTCGGCGAGGCGCAACGTGGCGGCACCGTCCTCCCAACCATCGCCAGCCAGCTTGTGATGAAGGCTCTTGAGCGAGGTCAGTGGCACACCAGCATCGAGTGTAATGGTCAATGTGACCGGATTGGTCTTGCCAAGCTTGGGGTCCCGTACCGGCGTATCGAGCCAGCTATCTTTGCGTTCGGGGTTCTCGGTTCCGGGAGGCTGTGCCTTGACCATATGCGCCTGACCGCGCGGTGTGTAGCGCGGCGCGACGACCATTGGGAAGCGCAGATGAAACCGGTACTGATCAAAACGCAGGTTTTGCAGATAGATGATCTCAACTGTCACCGTCGCCTTGGGGCCGATATTGGCGACCTTGGTGGAAAAGACATTGGGCCGGTGCTGTTGAAACAACGCCGCGCGTCTGCCGCTGCGTTTGGCTTTCTCGTATATCTTGCGGGCTTTTTGCTTTTCCTTGATCTCGGAGACGATCTTCTTGTCGCCGGTGGTGACCACCATGTGATTAACGGCGGCATTCTCCGGTAGCGGGAAGACATAGCGCGCTTCGAGCCAGGCATCGCTGGGGTTGATGAAGTTCTGCTTCACCACCACCCGTGCCATGGGACCGCTGATCTTTATATCAACCTCGGTCCCGAGCAGTGGGGCCGGTATATGCTGGCCGGGAAACTTGGTGGCATAGACCAGCGAGCCGCTATGGATGTTGTCCAAAGTCACGGTGCCCGAAGCCGGCGAGACCGTCACCGGTTTTGGCGCCGATAGCGCACTCTGTGTTGCCATAAAGACGGCGATGATTCCGAAAACGGCGAATAGAGCCGAGAGTCTGATAGATGAATTCATAATTGCCTGCCCAGTCCAAGTTGCGATGATTGGAACTTGCCGGGCAATTAGGGCGAAGAAATGGCTGGAGATAGGCGATTACGGGGCTATTTCGAGCGCGTCATCGCGGCGCCAAGAACTGTCCACAAATAAAGTGGCGAAAAGCCTATAGTTTCGGTTGAAGTGCTTCTGGCACGGCAGTACTGTGCCGCCGTTTTTCACGACCCATTCAGGATTAAAACGATGTCGATCGTCGCCTCGCGTCTGTCCCGTATCAAGCCCTCCGCCACCAACGCGCTGACCGGGAAGGTCGGCGAACTCAAGGCCGCAGGCCGGGATATTATCGGTCTCGGTGCCGGAGAGCCCGATTTCGATACGCCGGATCATATTAAAGAGGCCGCCATCGAGGCGCTGCGTGCCGGCGATACCAAATACACCCCGGTGCCCGGTAGTATGGCGCTGCGTCAGGCGATCTGTGACAAGTTTAAACGCGAGAACAATCTGACCTACACGCCGGACCAGATCACGGTCGGCTGTGGCGGCAAGCAGGTTATTTTTAACGCCTTGATGGCCTCTCTCGATGACGGCGATGAAGTGATCATCCCGGCACCGTACTGGGTGTCCTATCCCGATATGGTGGCGCTGGCTGAAGGTACGCCGGTCTTTATCGAAGGCCGTGAGGATAATGGTTTCAAGATCACTGGCGAGCAGCTCGAGGCGGCGATTACGCCCAAGACCAAATGGGTCATGCTCAACTCACCGAGCAATCCGACCGGGGCTGCCTATACCCGTGATGAATTGAAGGTTCTGACCGATGTGCTGATGCGCCATCCGCATGTCTGGGTGCTGACTGATGATATCTATGAGCATGTCATTTATGACAATTTCGAATTCTTTACGCCGACCCAGGTTGAGCCTGGTCTTCACGACCGGACGCTTATTCTAAATGGTCATTCAAAAGTGTTTTCGATGACCGGTTGGCGTGTTGGCTATGGCGCGGGCCCCGTAGAGCTCATCAAGGCGATGAATAATATCCAGTCGCAGAGCACGACCCATACCTCGTCAATCAGTCAGGCGGCGGCGGCCGCCGCCCTTAATGGGTCGATGGATTACCTCCCGGCCTGGATCGCGGCCTTTAAAGGGCGGCGCGATCTGGTGGTCTCAATGCTCAATCAGGCGACGGGGATAACCTGCCAGACCCCGGAAGGCGCATTCTATGTCTATCCGAGCTGCGCCGGGACAATCGGCAAGAAGACACCGGGTGGCACGGTGATCGAAAATGATACGGTTTTCGTGACCGAGCTGCTCGATGCCGAAGGGGTTGCGGTGGTGCAGGGTGCAGCCTTTGGGCTGGAGCCGCATTTCCGGATTTCCTATGCGACATCGGATGAATTGCTGAAAGACGCCTGCGAGCGTATTCAGCGGTTCTGTGCCTCTCTTTCCTGAGACGAATCTCTAAATAAATACGGTAAAAATTTATGCCGGTTCACCCTTGCATCCTGAGCAATGGGCTGGAACCATATCCCTGCTAGTAGTCGACAACCGCGATCCGGCGTTCCTTGCCTTTGATCGAGGCAGAAGACCGTAGTTTCCGCCGGACCGCCTTAATCGGGCAACGACCCGAGGGGAGACGGATATGGCTGGAGCTCTTTCAAACGGTACTCGATGCGCGGCCCTGGTGGGGCCTTATCAGAGCGGCAAAACAACTCTTCTAGAATCTTTGCTATACGCGACCGGCGCGACACCGCGCAAAGGGTCGGTTAAAGACGGCAGTTCGGTGGAGGATTCATCTCCGGAAGCGCGCTCGGGCCAGCGCAGCACAGAAATTTCAATCGGCCAGACCGAATTTCTCGGTGATGACTGGGTATTCGTCGATTGCCCGGGTTCGGTGGAACTGGCGCAGGAAAGTTATAATGCCTATATGGCTGCTGATGTCGCGGTTGTGGTTTGTGAACCGGTCGCGGAACGCGCGGTGTCTCTGGCGCCGATATTCCGCTTTCTGCAGTCCCGCAATATTCCGCATCTTCTCTATATCAACAAGATGGATACGGCGACGCAGCCGGTTCAGGCGGTGCTGGATGCCTTACAGGCGACTTCGGACAGACCCCTGGTCCTACGACAGGTGCCGATAGAGGAAGGCGAGCACAATACAGGCTATGTCGATTTGGTCAGTGAACGCGCTTATCAATATAAACCAGGCCAGCCATCAGATCTTATTTCAATCCCTGATACGCTCGAGGATGACGAGCAGTTGGCACGCCAGGTCTTGTTAGAGGCAATTGCCGATTTCGATGACAATCTCCTTGAAAAACTTCTGGAAGATGTCGTGCCGGCGACTGACGAGGTTTATAAGCAGTTGAGCAAGGATTTGCGAGAAGGGCTGATCGTGCCGGTCTTTCTCGGTGCGGCGGAACAGGAGCACGGTGTCAGGCGATTGCTCAAGGCGTTGCGACATGAAACACCAGGCCCGGATGAGAGTGCAAAGCGGTTGGGAATTGAGCCGACCGGTGAAGCGGTGGCGCAGGTCTTTAAAACACTCCACGCCGCGCAGGCCGGGAAGCTGTCGATCAGCCGGGTGTGGCGTGGAGAGGTGGCGGAAGGTGATAGCCTCGACGGTAAGCGCGTTGGCAGTGTGCTTAAGCTAACCGGCAGTCAGCAGAAAAAGGAAAGCAAGGCGGCGCTTGGCGATGTTGTTGCCTTTGGCCGAATGGGTGATGTCGTCACTGGTGACGTCCTGACGCCTTCCGGCAAGGTGCCCGACGGTATGGCGGTATGGTCAGCACCGCTTACGCCGGTTTATTCCTTTACGGTGGAAGCGCAGAATCGGGCGGATGAAGTAAAGCTGACTGGTGCGCTGCAACGTCTCCATGAAGAAGACCCGTCCCTGACTTATCGGCAGGATATGGAGGTTCATCAGCTGCTGCTGAAGGGGCAAGGCGAAATCCATCTCAAGATCGCCATTGAAAAACTGCAGAGCAAGTTTGGTGTGGCCACCAGAACCGAAAAACCCAAGGTCCCCTATCGGGAGACAATCAAGAAATCGACTTCGCAACATGCCCGTTTCAAACGCCAGACCGGCGGGCATGGCATGTTTGGCGATGTTCACGTCGATATAAAACCGTTGCCCCGTGGCGCGGGGTTTGCGTTCTCCGATACTGTGGTCGGGGGGAATATCCCGAAACAGTTTATTCCCGCTGTTGAAACGGGCGCGCGGGAGTTTCTCGAGGAAGGCGCGTTGGGTTTCCCTGTGGTTGATGTTTCGGTGACGCTCACCGATGGCCAGTTTCATGCCGTCGACAGTAATGAAATGTCCTTCAAACTCGCGGCCCGCGAAGCCATGAAAGAAGGCTTGCCGAAATGTACGCCGGTGTTGCCGGAACCTATCCTGAAGGTCGATGTCGATGTGCCCTCAGATTTTACAAACAAGGTCCATGGGCTGGTTAGTGGTCGCCGTGGCCAGATTTTGGGCTTTGATGCCAAGGAAGGCTGGTCAGGGTGGGATACGGTTTCGGTTCTGATGCCGCAAGCGGAGATCCACGATTTGATTATCGAGTTGCGCACGGCAACCCAGGGCGTTGCGACTTATCGTGCTGACTTCGATCATCTCCAGGAGCTGTCGGGCCGGGACGCCGATCAGGTAGTGCAGGCGCATAGAACTGATATGGCAGAGGCGTCGTAGGGGGGGCTGCCCATCCCGAATTGGCAGAAGCGGGGATGTTTTAATCGGCTTTTTGCCTCTAAATTATAAAATAGAAGGATTTTAATCTTGTATTCAAATTATTGATAACCATATAAAGGTGGTCAATAATATTGGATTAGGAGATTGCAATGGGTGCAAACAGTAACAAGGCAGTGGTTGATGGCTTGTCTCGCGTTTTGGCGGACAGCTACACGCTTTATATCAAGACACATGGCCATCACTGGAATGTCGAGGGGCCAAACTTCCCGGCGCTGCATGCCATGTTTGAGGATCAGTATACCGAGCTTGCGGAGGCTGTTGACCAGATTGCGGAGCGCATACGGGCCCTGGGGGCCAAAGTCCCGGCGGGCTACGCTGCTTTCTCGGCATTGACCGATATTCCGGAGAGCGGAACTGATCTGTCGGCAAATGAAATGGTGGCGGATTTCCTCAGTGGTCATGAAACCGTCGCAGCTTCGTCAAAGGCGGCGCTTGAGGCGGCTGAGAAGGCCGGTGACGAGGTGAGTGTCAATATCATGGTTCAGCGTATCACCGTGCATGACAAAACCGCCTGGATGCTCAGAAGTACACTTGCCGAATAGTGTGTTCACGGATTGGTGAGGTCTATTGCATGGTTCGCACGATCCTTCATATTAAGTGCTGAGAAAGGGGAGCGTTTGTATCAATGCTCCCCGACCGCACAGAAGGAACTTTTGCCATGCTGACCAGATCGAAACCGAATTGGGAACTCTCTGAATCTGCCGCGACCTCTGAGTCTGATTTTCAGAATCGACGCCAGCTGGTAAAGGCCATGGCTCTCACGCCCATTCTGGCGGCTGGGGCGGCACTCCCCGGCGGCGGTGCGGCTGCGGCAACTCCTGATCCAACGGCGAAATTCTATCCGGCGGCGCGTAATCTGCGCTATCGGCTGGACCGGCCGCTGAATACGGAGAAACAGGCGACGACCTTTAACAACTTTTATGAGTTTGGCTCGCATAAATATATCTCCAAAGAGGCGCAGGCGCTGAAGACCCGCCCGTGGACAGTCACTTTTGACGGTATGGTCGAAAAAAAGATGACGGTCGATGTCGATACGCTGATCTCAAAAATGCAGCTTGAGGAACGGCTTTATCGCTTCCGCTGTGTTGAAGCCTGGTCGATGGCCTTGCCCTGGACTGGCTTCCCGATGGCCGATCTCGTCAAGTTCGCCAAGCCCTTAAAGGGCGCCAAATATATCATGATGGAAACCTTCCATGATGCGGCCATGGCCAAGGGCCAAAAGCAGTTCTGGTATCCCTGGCCGTATCGCGAAGCGCTTACCCTTGAAGAGGCGACCAACGAGTTGGCGCTGATTGGTACCGGCGCCTATGGCAAACCGATGGTCAAACAGATGGGCGCACCGTTGCGGCTCGTCGTGCCGTGGAAATACGGATTTAAATCTATCAAGTCGATTGTTCGGTTCAGCTTTACCGATAAACAACCGGTGAGTTTCTGGCAGAAAGTACAGGGCAAGGAATATGGCTTCTGGGCCAATGTGAACCCCGAAGTAGATCATGCACGCTGGAGCCAGGCGACAGAGCGCGTCTTAGGTGGAGACAAGCGTGTCAAAACACTGCTCTATAACGGGTATGAGGAGCAGGTTGCCGGGCTCTATAAGGACCTCAAAGGTCAGAATATCTGGTTTTAGGCGGCCCGCTGATCTGCATAAGCTCGATCACCGCCGATGACGGTGCGGTGCATACGTCGGATGTCGGGTAGGCCATAGCCGCCGACGGCGCGATGACACAGGCAACGATTATCCCACATGACGAGATCGTTATCGCGGTATTTATGACGGTAATGAAAAGGCCGTTTGCGATCTGTAATATGGGCAAATAATACGTCGAGGATAGGATCGGCTTCTTCCTCGCTCATCCCCTGAATGCCG
>CALIBP010000287.1 GCA_938048165.1 uncultured Alphaproteobacteria bacterium
CGGGCCTATGCCGCAGCGGACGCGACCGTGGTATTACCGTTTGAGTTTGTCCGGCTTTTGATCGCCATTGCATTTGGCTTCTTTATTTTCGGCGAAGCCCTAGATGGCTGGACATGGGCGGGCGGCACGGTGATATTCGTAGCTAGTTTTTATGTCGTCCGCGCGGAAACCAACCGAAAAGATAACACCGCAGCGGCATCCTAAGTTTGTGCCTAATTCCTTGAACCCTATTACGCATAACGGAATACCATGATTCGTGCCTATATCAGCCAGCTGCGCAACAAATATTCCAGCGCTGTAGAAGGGGCTGCATGGATGATGGCCAGCGCCGCCACCTGGGCCGTTATGGTCGCTATCGCGAGAGGCTTAAAAGATGAGGTTCATCTTTTTGAAGTGGTTTTTTTCCGAAGCCTATTTGGCTTTTTGTTTCTCGTACCATTGTTCTGGAGCAAAAACTTCACCGGGTTACGAACAGGCCGGTTTGGCATGCATATGGTACGTGGCCTCTCTGGCGTCGCCTCGCTTTATCTAATGTTTGGCGCCCTGATCTTTATCCCGATGGGAGATGTTGCGGCCATTACCTTTACGCGACCGTTATTGGCCTCCGTGTGCGCCATCATATTTTTAGGGGAAGCCTCACGCGGCCACAGATGGACCGCTGTTATATTTGGCTGCATCGGTGCCTATATCATTGTGCGCCCCGGTGTAAGCCCGGTTTCCTGGGGGCAGATTCTCGCCATCATCTGTGTCGTGGCGATGGTTATAAACTCGATGGCGATAAAATCACTGACCCGAACGGATTCCGCTGACACCATTGTTGTCTGGCAAATGATTGTCTTCACAACAGTTTCGATCGGACCGGCGCTTTACGTATGGGAGACCCCAACCCTCGAGCAGGTGGGTCTACTGGTCTTAATGGGATTTGCCGGCACCCTGACACAGAGAGCGATGACCCGCGCCTACAGAGCCGCCGACGCAACAATCGTCTTGCCATTTGAATATATGCGGCTGCCCTTTGCAGCCTTCATCGGGCTGGTTCTGTTTTATGAATTTCCCGACATTTGGGTGTGGGTTGGCGGCACGATAATATTTGCCGCGACTGTTTACATGGCACATAAAGAGCGCCAGGAAGCGCGGGCAGAAAGTAAAAGCCAGGGCACCTAATTTGTCGGCCCTAACCTTTCACGCCGAGTATCGAAAGCGGAACATAAGACAAGAATGCTAGAATATAAAAACACCGATCTCTGGCCCGCCTACGGCCATACTTTCTATCCACCTGCCCTCAACAAAAATTCAATTGCTCTGGATCTCGGCGCATCATCTGCCTTGTTTGGCCACGAAGTTGCGGACGAGATTGGCTGCCAGTTTCACGTGGTCGAGGCGTTGCCGGAAAATTTTGAGAGAATCAACGAAACTTCCCTCTTGAAAAAATACCATTTCGCCATTTGCGGTGAAAACGAACCACAGAATTTTTCCGTGGTCGATGATGAAGATCGGTGGGGCCTCATTCAGCCTGAGAGTGGCTCAAGCCAGAGGGAAACCGTTGCAGTTCCCGGCATTACGCTAAAGAGCTTCATTGAGCATATCGGGGCCGATATCATTGATCTCGCCAAAATCGATATCGAGAGCGCCGAAATCGCAATGTTTGACGCAACAGATGATGAAACATTGCAATCCATCAAACAGATATCCATCGACTTTCATGATTTTATAGACTCAAAACTTATCGAACCCGTCCAGCAGGTCCTGCAGAGAATGGACACGCTCGGTTTTCAGACATTTGTCTTTACGCGGAATTTTCACGGCGATGTTTTGTTCATCAACCCGGCGCATATCAAACTGTCAGCCGCGCAGGTTTTTAATTTCAAACACATCACCAAAAACCTCCGAGGCCTTCAACGCATCATGGCGCGCGGTAGCCTGAAATAAGCAATCCGAAATAAACCGGCAGACAGGTGACGCGCGCACTCGATAGCGCAATACTTGTCAGTCCTTACAGGGGGGGGGCTGGACATGGCAGAGACTCCACAGGAATTTGATTACATCATTGTTGGCGCAGGGTCAGCGGGATGTGTACTGGCAAATCGGTTAAGTGCCGACCCAAAGAACCGCGTTCTGCTTCTCGAAGCGGGACCAGCTGACCGAAATCCCCTCATTCATCTACCGGTCGGTCCGGCTCGGGTAATCAGCGATCCCAAATATGACTGGTGCTACGAAACCGAACCACAGGCTAATCTAGCAGGGCGCAAAATCGCCTGGACCCGCGGCAAAACGCTGGGCGGTTCCTCGTCGCTCAACGGGATGGTCTATATCAGGGGCCATGCCCGCGATTATGACTTATGGGCCCAACGTGGCCTGACCGGCTGGTCCTATGACGATGTCCTGCCTTATTTCAAGAAAGCCGAGCATAACGAACGCGGCGAGGATGCGTTTCACGGGACGTCCGGCCCGCTAAACGTCACCGAAGGTGGTCAGAACCATACGCTGTACGACGCCTTCGTTGCTGCTGGCGGGCAGGCGGGTCACAAAATCAATAATGACTTCAATGGGGCCGATCAGGAGGGGGTCGGCCGATTCCAGTTCACGATCAAGAATGCCCGGCGTTCAAGCACAGCCGTTGCCTATCTGAGACCAGCAAAATCACGGCGTAATCTGGTCATCGAGACCGATGCCAAAACCCAGCGCGTCATTTTCAACGGTACACAGGCAACCGGTATCGCCTATCGCCAAAAGGGCCGCGACAAGCTTGCCACTGCCCATCGCGAAGTCATCCTCGCGGGTGGCGCGATAAATTCACCGCAATTGCTGATGCTCTCCGGTATCGGGGATACTGCTGCCTTGAGTGAGCATGGCATTGAAACCGTGATCAACCGGCCCGAGGTCGGAAAAAACCTGCAGGACCATCTTTCCATAAGGGTTATGCATCAGTCCAAAATCAGAACCATTACAGACGAGCTGAGCAAATTCGAGCGCGGCATTGCTGCCGTTATTCGCGCCGTTCTGTTTCGCAGCGGCCCCGCCGCAGGCTTTCCGTTAGCGGGAGGCGCCTTCCTAAAAACATCGCCAGATCTGGAGATGCCAGATATTCAGATTCACTTCAGCCCCGGTAATCTGATGTCGATCCATCGCAAACCGTTTGCCAAACCAGCAACCGATCATACGCGACCCGATGCCTTTATGTGTCACGCCTGTCAGCTGCGGCCGGAGAGCCGTGGCGAGATCAGACTGCGGAGCGCCGACCCAGAGATGCCGCCCGCCATGGAGCCTAATTATCTTTCTGCCGAGTATGACCGGCAGGTAATGCGGGCCGGATTCAAGGTTGCCCGCAACCTGTTATCGCAACCGGCCTTTGCCGAATTCAGTCACGGAGAAATCTGGCCAGGTCCGGATGTGCAGACCGATGATGAAATCGATGATTTTATCGCGAGCGCTGCCGGGACGGTTTATCACCCGGTCGGCACCTGTCGGATGGGAACTGATGAAGAGGCCGTTCTCGATGGTGCTTTGAAGGTACGCGGGGCTACAGGGCTGCGCGTCGTAGATGCGTCGATCATGCCGACACTGGTCGGCGGCAATACAAATGCTCCAACGATTATGATTGCCGAAAAAGCAGCCGATATGATTTTGGCGGATCAGCGATAGGGTGATACCCTAGCCGCACATCCTTAACCGCCCTGATGCCTGTCTGACATCAGGGCATCGATACCGGAACAGTTTTGACCGACCAGCCACCGTCTGGGCAACCCAGCGCACCGCAAGACAGACCAGATACCGAGCCAGCCACCGGCATGGCGGCATTGCGCTATCGCGATATGCGGCTGCTGATCTTTGGTAAGATTTTTGGCTGGATATCGCTTCATATGGTCCTGGTTGCCATCGGTTATCAGGTTTATGACGTCACCGGCGATGTAAAGAACCTCGCCTATGTCGGGTTAGCAACTTTCGCGCCAGCTATTGGATTTGCCTTGCTCACCGGCTATGTCGCTGACCTGTTTGATCGTCGGCTCGTTATGGTGGTGTGTTATGGCGTCATCATGGCCGCCAGCCTGATGTTTTTGTGGTGGTCCCAGGGCGACAAAACCGAGGTTTGGCCAGTCTTTTGCATTCTGGTCCTTTTTGGAACAGGGCGGGCGTTTTATCAGCCAGCCGCCAACTCACTGGTCCCGAATCTGGTGCCCGCCGCTCTGTTTCCCAACGCCGTTGCCTGGCACACCAGCACGAATAAAGTCGCGCAGATGGCAGGCCCAGCGCTCGGCGGAATCGTCTATCTTTTAGGACCAGAGGTGGTCTATGGGTCGGCGGCAACCGGCATGGCAATCGGCGCTTTCGCCACCTGGCTGATCCGCACCAAGACATTACGCGGCGACCGTCAACCAACCAGCTGGAAAGTCCTGCTTAGCGGCCTGCGCTACGTCTACGACAAGAAGATTATCTTTGGCGCCATTACACTCGATCTGTTCGTTGTGCTGCTGGGCGGTGTCACTGCCCTGCTTCCAGTCTTTGCCAAGGATATTCTCGACGTTGGCGCAGCCGGTGCGGGGCTGATGCGCAGCGCGATTGCCGTCGGGTCTCTTGCGACCGGTCTTGCGCTGACACAGGTCAACATGACCCGCTCGGTAGGGAAAATTCTCTATATCAGTATTCTGATCTTTGGCGGCGCGACGATCCTGTTTGGGCTCTCTACCGTGTTTTGGCTCTCGATGGTCGCGATGGTCATCGTTGGCATCGGCGACATGATCAGCGTCTATATCCGGGTCACCCTGGTTCAAATCGCTACTCCGGACGAAATGCGGGGGCGCGTCAGCGCCGTCAACTCTGTGTTTACCGGTGCGTCGAATGAAATCGGCGAGTTTCGTGCGGGCATGATGGCCGCAGCGTTTGGCGCTGTCCCCGCCGTTCTGTTCGGTGGCGTCGGCTGTTTTGTCGTCGCAGCGATCTGCTGGGCGGCATTTCCCGAATTGCGCAAAGTCCAAAGAATGGACCGCGAACTCTAATCAGTCCTCATCAGCGCACTGAATGGTTTCGTATTCCGCCGGAATGGTCATTTCCATCAATAAATAATCATCAGAATAATTCAGCACGTTATGTTTGATACAGGGCGGCTGAACCCAGCAATCGCCTTCTTCAAAATGCTGTTCGCCATGACCTTCAAAATAAACGGTAGAGCTGCCTTTGAGGCAATAGACCATCTGAAACTCAAGATCATGATAATGCAGCCCGCTGCCGCCTTCCGGACAGGGGGCTGTCGTCTTGATCATATGGACATGCACCTTGCCTTCCGTGATATCGGCAATGCCAAAGTCGCGATATTCGCGATAGGTCCTCAGCCCACCGCTAACGAACGGATTTTCCTTGGCCTTATTGACGAGAAAAGTGGATTTGATTTTGTCCGATCCAGACATGCCGTTTTCCTTATTCCTTGATCTAAAAGAAGGGCGGCCCTAGCAGCCGCCCGCCTCAAAACTCTCTGTCGGTCGTAATCCTTAGTTCAGCGGACCATATCCATTCAATGTCAGGCGCCGCATCAGGCGCGGCTCGTCGCGGGGAAAATCTTTCCGCATATGGATCGAGGCATAATTATCCCACATCACCATATCGCCGAGCTTCCACTCATGTTCAAACACCACCGACGGGTCTTCTGAAATATCAAACAGCTGGTTGAGGATTTCTTCGTTCTCGTCGGGCGCCAGCCCTTCGATACGCGCTGACATCAGGCGGCTGATATAGAGCGCTTTGCGGCCCGTTGCCGGATGGGTCACAAAGATTGGCTGTTCATATTGCAGCATGCCGGAGATATCGGAGTTATAGATATCGATTCGCTCACGGCGTTTGTAGTCGTGAATTTGGAGAACCTTCCGGCCTTCCAGTTTTGCCTTTAGCTCGTCCGGTACATTCTCATAGGCCTTATACATGTTTGAAAAACAGGTATTACCGCCCCAGCTTGGCAGGGTGATCGAATAGAGCAAGGTCGCCTTGTGCGGTTTCTCGTAATAGCTGGTGTCATGGTGGAACCACATCTCGCCATCGCCAAAAGCGCCAATCGGCTCACCCGTCTTCTCATCCTTGATATTCGTTACAAACATGAACGGCGTATCGTAGCTGCCACCCGGTGTTGAGCCGTTGGGGGAGCGCCGACGTTCCCCTAGCCCGCCAAACGTATTGGCAAAGGCCATCTGTTCCTCTTCGGTGATGTCCTGATCCCGGAACACCACAACGACATGCTCATGAAAGGCATCTTCGATCTCTCGGGCGGTCGCCTCGCTGATCGGTTCACGCAGATCGACGCCTTTGATCTCGGCACCACAAGCGTTTGAGAGCGGTTCAACGGTAATAGACATGACGTGAGACCTCATTGACGATAATTTGTTTGGAGTAAATTATCATGCTTCGGGCGGTATGTGAAACCATCCTGCGATGCAAAACACAGGCAGAGGTGCTGGCTTGAAAATACAAAAACTACCGGGGCTGTTCGGCGCTGAAGTTTCTGACATTGATCTTAAGGATCCACTCACGGCCGATGACCTTGCCGAGCTGCAAGCCGCGTTTGTCGAGCACCAGATTCTGATCTTTCATAACCAGCAGATTGAACCCAAGCACCAGCTCGCCTTTAGTAAACATTTCGGCCCGGTTCAGAAACTATATGCCGAGGAACATCGCATTCCCGACTGCCCTGAGGTCGTCGTGCTTTCAAACGAGCAAGTCGATGGCAAACATATCGGTGTCGTTGCTGCTGGGGATTACTGGCATTCTGACCTGTCGCCCAGCAAGACACCGGGACTCGCCACTATTTTATATGGCCGTATTCTGCCGAGTCAGGGTGGTGATACAGAGTTTGCCGATATGTTCACCGCCTATGACACGCTCTCTGACGCGATGAAGGAACGGATCACTACACTGCGCGGCATCCACTGTATCAGCAAGTTACGCAATCACCGGGTTGAGGTGACCCGCCCCGGTGGCACAGCCTATTACAAGAAACAGAACAGTATTCCCGATGAATGCCACCCCCTCGTTCGAACCCATCCGGTGTCCGGTCGCAAAGGATTGTATCTCTCGCCGCGCTTTACCATCGGTATTGAAAATATGGATGATGCCGAGGCCCAGCCCCTGCTGGATGAATTATTCGCGCATCAGATCAAACCCGAGCATGTCTATCTGCACAAATGGCAGGTCGATGATCTCGTGATGTGGGATAATCGCAGCGTTAATCACCGCGCCTGTGGCGGCTACGAAATGGGTGATATCAGGCGTATCCACCGAACCTCTACGCTCGGTGACGTACCCTTCTAGCCCGACGATCAAGTTTAGAAAGAAAGTGGGCCGTCGCCGCCGACAGTGCAGCGGCGCAACAAGCGCCGTTGATCGCGTGGGAAATCGGTCCGCATATGGATTGAGGCGTGGTTGTCCCACATGAGCAGATCACCGATCTGCCATTCATGCTCGTAAAAGATTTCTTCGTTTTCTGTAATCTCGAACAGCTGATCGAGAATGTCGTCGCTTTCAGCACGTTCCAGCCCTTCGATCTGGGCCGACATCAGCCGGTTCACATAGAGCGCTTTTTTGCCGGTCTTGGAATGGGTCAAAATGATGGGCTGCCAGTAATGGCGCAGGTCTTCGACAACAATATTGTCGAGATCGAGCCGTTCGCGCCTCTTGTGATCGTGAATTTGCAGAACTTTCCGCCCTTCCAGCTTGTCCTTTAGCGCCTGTGGCAGGTTGGCATAGGCGGCGTACATGCTGTTCATGCGCGTGTTGCCGCCTTCTGATGGGAGCTCGACAGAATAAAGAAATGTCGCCCGATTGGGGATTTCGTAATAGCAACTATCGGCATGGAACCACATTTCGCCATCGCCGTAGGACCCTTCCCTGCCACCAGCTTCTTCGGGAATATTGGTCACCAGCATGACATGGCCTTTTGTGGCCTCTTCGCCCGCACGAATATCTTTCGGTGCATTCCGGCGAATGCCGAGAGGCCCGAAGTGACTGGCAAAATCCAGCTGTTGTTGCTTGGTCAGATTTTGATCGCGGAAGACCAAAGCGACATATTGATTAAATGCCTCGTTGAGGACCTCCACTGTCGTGGCGTCCTGCGGCTGGCTGATATCAATTCCGGAAATCTCTGCCCCAACATGAGTCGTCAGGGGTGTAATCGTAAGGGCTCCGGTCGCGGAAATGGTATCCATCGGTATGGTCCTGAAAGGCCTATAATTTGAGCGGTTTTCATATCATGGGGGCCCGAAAACAGCAAAGTTTTGCGCATTAAGAAGAAATCAGAGATGCTGTTCCGATAAAGACAATTTTATTGAGGACATAAAATGACCATCGATGTCTCCGTTACCGCCCGCTACGAAAGCCTCAAGGACCGCGTTGTTATCATCACCGGTGGCGGTCAGGGGATTGGTCGTGGTTATGCCCACCATTTCGCCGCCCAGGGGGCTATTCCGATCATTGCCGAGCTCAACGGCGAAAACGGCGTGTCAGTCCAGCGTGAGATTGAAGATAAAGGCAGCATCGCCCGCGCCATTCAAACCGATGTCGCCTCGATGGAATCGGTCGCCAGCATGGCTGATCTAGTGCTCAAGGAATTTGGCCGCATTGATGTGCTGATCAACAACGCCGCCGTATTTTCCCGCATTACCATGGCGCCGTTCTGGGAACTGCCGCTCGATGAATGGAACAGCGCGATGAACGTGAATGTCACCGGCAGCTATTACTGCGCGCGCGCCGTCGTGCCCGCTATGCGGGAAGCAAAATGGGGTCGCATCGTCAATGTTACCTCAGGCACCGTTCAGCTCGGCTCCGCCAACTATCTGCATTATATCACGTCGAAATCAGCGATGATTGGTATGACCCGTTCGATGGCGCGCGAACTTGGTCCCGATAATATCACGGTGAATACCTTCTGGCCGGGGATTACCAAAACGGAGGTGGATCGGCCATCCGCCACCGATGAAGTTTTTGAAATGTTCGCCCAGCGGCAATGCCTGCCACGCATGACAACGATCGAGGATCTGGCCAAGCCGATGCTGTTCCTTTGTTCAGAAGAAGCCGCCTATATGACCGGCCAGATTTTCGAACCCGATGGCGGGTTGAGCTTTAACTGACAGCGCCTATTTCGCCGCTGCGGGGCCTGTATCAAGAATATTGAGAATTGCTTCGGTGCGCACCGGCGTATTGTTCAGTTCAGCGCCAAAGGGTTTCAGCGCGTCACACACGGCATTGGCGATCACCACCGGTGGCGCAATAGCCCCGCCTTCACCCAGCCCCTTAAACCCGAACGCGTTGCGTGGTGATGGCGTCTCGCTATGGATGACATTGATCGGCGGCACGTCTGATGCCGTCGGTAACAGATAATCCATAAAGCTGCCGGTCATCAGCTGGCCATGTTCATCATAAGACAGCTCCTCAAACAGACCGCCGCCGATGCCCTGGACCAATCCGCCTTTGACCTGACCATCTGCAATGCCCGGATTGATCAGCGTCCCGGCATCATGCACCTCGACATAATTCTCGATTTTGGGGACCCCGGTTTGGGGGTCGATTTCCACAATCGCGGCATTGGCAGCGTAGGCCCAGGTAACCGTCGGCGGCTCATAATAGGCGGTGCCTTCGAGCCCGGCTTCGATGCCCTCAGGCCGCTGATGGATCCAGCCCGGTAGTGCGGCGCGGGCGACTTCCTTCAACGTCATCGACATTTCCGGAACGCCCTTGACGCCGACCGACCCATCGCGGAGTTCAAGGTCAGACTCGGAAGCTTCAAGAACATTGGCGGCAATGGCGAAAACTTTTTCCTTCACCTTGTCACTGGACTCCTGAATAGCCCCGGAGGCAGTTACCGCACTGCGGCTGGCAATCGTGCCATAGCCCATTGTCACATGCGATGTATCAGCCAACGTGACCACGACGTCATCAATGTCCACATTCCAGATATCAGCAGCGACCTGAGCGAAAGCCGTCTCATGTCCCTGGCCCTGCGGACAGGCGCCGGTTGCCACCATCACCTTGCCGGAAGAATCGATTTTCACGGTAGCCCCTTCGAACGGGCCAATACCGGTCCCTTCAACATAACAACCGAGGCCAAGCCCGAGATACCGGCCTTCTGCCAGCGCCGCTTTCTGACGCACCCGAAAGGCCTCCAACCCGCCGATACCGTCCAGTGCTTTGCGCAAGGCTTCCGGATAATCGCCGCTGTCATATTCGATCATGACACCGTCGCGGTAAGGAAGACCAACCGCATAGGGCATTTGTTCCGGCTGGATCATGTTGCGGAATCGCACTTCTGCCGGATCAAGCCCCAACGCGTTTGCGATCAGATCAATCGAGCGTTCCATCGCAAAAGCAACCTCGGGTCGACCAGCGCCGCGATAGGGGGCGTTCGGCGTCCGATTGGTCATCATGACCCTACAATCAGCCTCGTAATGCGGGATATCGTAAGGCCCCATAAAATGCGCAATGGAGTTCCCGGCAATTGCCGCCCCGACCGGCGAGTACGCCCCCGAATCCACCAGGAAGTAATTTTTTACGACACTAATCCGACCATTATCGTCATAGCCAACTTCGATATCGAACAAATTATCCCGCGAATGGGCGGCGTTCAGAAGATGCTCATGGCGGTCTTCCAGCCATTTGACCGGGCGGTCGAGCCGTTTCGCCAGATAGGCCACCAAAATATCTTCCGGATAGACATGACCTTTGCCGCCAAAGCCGCCACCGACATCTGGAGCGACAACACGCACGCGGTCTTCTGGCATGCCAAGCGCATTGGCGACTTCGCGCCGTACCCAATGGACAACCTGGGTCGATGACCAAACGGTGATGCTGTCTGTCCGGGAGTCATATTCCGCTACCACGCCACGGCACTCCATCGGCATGGCGGCATAGCGGTGATGAAAAAAGCGTCGCTTCAGCCGGTGCGGGGCATCCGCAAGGGCAGCTTCACCGTCACCCTTCCTGGCATGGAGGGTCGCTGCAATATTGCCAGGCAAATGATCATGCACCAGCGCTTCCGCGTCGAGGGCTGCCTCGGCATTCGCTACCGGTGGCAGCGGGTCAAAATCACCGTCAATCAGTTCTGCCGCGTCTTCCGCCAGATAGCGATCATCAGCCACCACCAGCGCATAGGGCTCACCGACATAGCGCAGCTTGTCATGCGGCACCAACGTCTGGTCCGGGATTTCGATATGGGGATCCATGCCGTCGCGCCAGCCTTTGGGCGCCGCGACTTGCATGCCACTGATCGGCGGCAAGACGTCCTTGAGCTCTTCCCCCGCCAGCGCCAATACGACGCCATCAGCGTCACGCGCGGCGGTTAAATCAACGCCATTTATCCGCGCATGTGCCATCTGGCTGCGAACGATGGCGACATGGAGCATGCCTTCGAGCTTCATATCGCCGACAAATGTCCCGGCACCTTTCAGCAGTCGATTATCCTCACGGCGTACGACCGAGCGACCAATATAAGACGGCATCGTATCAGCCATTATCGCTCTCCTGCTTTACCGGTTTGCCATGCACCTGTTCAGCATAGGCAGTGACCGCTTTGATAATGCCCTCATAGCCCGTGCAGCGGCACAAAGCCGCCGACATACCGACTTTGATATCCTGTTCACTGAGCGAATCGCTGCTATTCACGAGATCAATAGCCGTCATCAACATTCCCGGTGTGCAATAGCCGCACTGCAGGGCGCGATGTTCTGAAAATAATTTCTGGAGCGGATGCAGCTCATCGCCATCGGCCAGCCCCTCAACCGTTTGAACGTCGGCGCCTTCCGCCTGTATGGCAAACATCAGACAGGACCGCGCCGCCACACCATCGACGATAACGGTACACGCCCCGCATACCCCGTGCTCACAGCCAACATGGGTGCCGGTCTTGCCAAGAACTTCGCGCAGGAAATCAGCAAAGAGCATACGGGGAGATGCTTCCCCGGATAACGTTTCGCCGTTGACCGTCAATGAAACCGTCCGCGGTGCCTTCATACGCCTACCCCCGCCCGTCGTGCTGCTTTTTCAATGGCTTTACCTGTCATCACCCCGACAAGACGTCGCCGATATTCCGCGCTCGCATGTAAATCTGACATCGGATCAACCGCCTGCGCCGCCGCATCTGAGGCCGCTTTAATCGCCTCCGCGCCAACACCGTCTTGTAGAATAATCTCCTCAGCGACTGTCAATCGTGTCGCCGTCGTGCCGGCACCACAGACTGCGAGACGCACGTCAGTCGGCGTACCAGTTGAGAAAGTAATCTGTGCCGCCACACCGGCCAGGGCGAAGTCACCATGCCGCCGGGCAATTTCAACAAAGGCTGAGCCACTGCCAGAAGGCGCCTTCGGCACGATAACCTCTGTTAATAGTTCATCCGGTGCCAATGCCGTAGTCAGGACATCTTCAAAAAAATCAGCCGCCTTGATCTGCCGTTCGCCCCGCACACTTTGGGCGACCAGTTCGCATTCCAGCGCCAATACAACGGCGGGATATTCCGCGGCCGGATCAGCATTGGCGAGACTGCCGCCAATTGTACCTCGGCTCCGAATAGGCAAATGCGCAATCTGGGTCGTCGCCTCCTGAAGCAGCGGGACCTCTTTACGCACAAGATCACTGTCTTCGATGGCGCGTTCACGCGTCATCCCGCCAATCGCAAGATGATCGCCGCCGTCTTTAATATAAGCGAGATCCGCAATCCGGTTGAGATCAACAAGAAGGGAAGGTCGGCTTAGCCGGAAGTTCAAAAGTGGCACCAAGCTCTGCCCACCGGCCAATGGTCGTGCTTCATCACCATGCGCCGACAACAGAGACAAGGCTTCAGCCAAAGAAGACGGGGTGACAATATCTAGCGGTGGTGGTTTCACAGGGTTTGCTCACTTCTTTAGCTGCAACGCGACATCAAAGCCCGATCCCGTTACGCGAGTCAAACCTGCCACGGCTATATCGCCCAAGTTTTAACCCCTGATTCAGTTGTATCCGTAATCATTATCAGGCATTAGGTCAGTTCGCGTCAGCGACAGACGCTGCCAGGAGCCCCGTTACCATCGTGAAACCTCTTTCAAGAACAGACCGGATGACCGGAGCCTGGCTCAAAATGCCGGGAAACATACGCGGCATTCTGTGGCTCAGCATCGGCGCATTTCTGTTCTCCGTCACCGATGTGGTGGTTAAACAGCTCGGCCAGAAATTCGATCCAACCGAGCTCGCCTTATTCCGCTATGGCATCGGCATGATCATGCTGGCACCGGTTTTTATCAAAATGGGCGTCGCAGAGCTCAAAACAACGCGCATTGGCATGCATATTTTAAGAATGTCGCTCGCCATGGTTGCGCAGCTTGGAATTTTCATTACCGTCATAAACATGCCGCTCGCTGACGCCACCGCGATCTTTTTTTCCAAACCACTGTTTACGACGGTGGTCGCGGTCATCGTGATTTCTGAAGTGGTCAGCGGCCGTCGCTGGATTGCGACGATCGTTGGGTTTGTCGGCGTTATGATTATGATCCAGCCCGGTGCCGACACGATCAATCCAATTGCCTTAATCGGCGTGGCATCGGCACTGGCGTTCGCAACAGCCAACGTGCTTATTCGGGTGCTTTCCAAAACGGAGCCACCCAACCGAATTTTGTTTTACTACCATGTCGGCGGGATTCTGGTTTTTACGGGGCCAGCCATCTGGTTCTGGACAACGCCCGTGGGGATGGAATGGGTCTTGCTCATTTCGATCGCTGTTCTGACCACCATCGGCATGACCTGCTTTGTCCGCGCCTTCTCGGTCGGCGAAGCCAACGCGGTTGGGCCTATCGAATATGTCCGACTCATTTACGCCGCCTTGTTTGGTTATTTTCTGTTCAGTGAAATTCCGTCAATATGGACAGGCATTGGGGCGACATTGATCGTCGCCAGCGCCGTTTACATTGCCCGCGACGAAGCCAGAAAGGCGAATATGGCATGACGGACAAACCACCTAACAAGTTCATGGCCTGGTGGGGCGGATTGTCAGGCAACTTTCGCGGCATTCTGTGGCTGACGATGGGCACCATCGCCTTTGCCCTCAATGACGTTCTCGTCAAACTGCTGGGCAAAAAATTCGGCCCGATGGAGCTGGCCTTTTGCCGCTATTCTGTCGGGATGTTGATCCTGTCACCGATATTTTTCCGGATGGGAATATCCGGCCTCAAGACAAAACGGATCGGCATACATATGTTGCGACTGGTGATAGCCTGTATTGCCCAGGTCGGGGTTTTCTATTCCGTTATTCACCTCTATCTCGCCGATGCCACAGCCATTGCCTTTTCGCGCCCGCTGTTCACCACCATTATCGCGGTCCTGTTGCTGTCGGAACTGGTTTCATCGCGGCGCTGGATCGCGACAGGTTTTGGCTTCATCGGTGTGCTGATAATGGTTCGTCCCGGCCATGCCGGATTTGATCCGGTCGCGGTTATCGCCCTCATCAGTGCCTGCACCTTTGCCATCGCCAATGTGCTAATTCGTTTGATGTCATCGACCGAACCACCGAACCGAATCCTGTTTTACTATCATGCTGGTGGCGCCATTATCTTTCTCATTCCGACGATTATTCTGTGGCAGACACCGGTCGGCATTGAGTGGCTCCTGCTTGCCGGTATCGGGGTGATGACCACCATCGGCATGACGGGTTTTATCCGGGCCTTCTCGGTCGGCGAAGCTAATGCCGTCGGGCCGATGGAATATGTTCGGCTTATTTATGCAGGGGCACTGGGATATTCTATTTTTGGCGAGGTGCCGGATTACTGGACGTTCTTTGGCGCCTTGATCATCATCATCGCCACCGTCTATATCGCCCGCGACGAAGCAAAACGACCGGTGAGCTAACTACCTATACCGGTGGAGGCGCGGTTTTTGCGGCTTCCATCGCTTTGAGAGCCGCTTCCCGTCGCGCGATATAATAGCTGCTGCCAAAGATCACGAGCGCACCTGCCCCAGTCCAGATGTCTGGATTTTCCTGAAAAAACACCACACCAAGGCAAACCGTAAAAGGTAGCTTCAGGAAGTTAAACGGCATGACGACCGACGCTTCCCCAACGGAGAGAGCCCGGATAATGCCCTGACGGGCCAGCGCGCTAAAGATGCCCATCGCCAGAATCCAGACAAGATGTTCCGCACGCACCTCGTTCCAGTAATAAATGGCCGGAAGCAGTCCGATCGCTGCCATGAGGAGAAAATCGTAATAAATAATTTTGTTGGAGCTATCGAATTTTGCCAATTTTTTGGTCGACACGTTGATCAAGGCATAGGCGCAACTCGTCGCAACCACGCCAAGCGCCGCCAGGCTTAGCTCTTGGAACCCGGGACGGATAATGATCATCACGCCGCCGAAACCGATCAATAGCGCCGCCCAACGACGAATGCCGGGCCGTTCCCCAAGCATCAGCACGACAAACAACACGGTGAAGAGCGGCGAGGTAAACATTAGCCCGGTAACATCCTGCAACGGCAGTGTGGCCAAGGCAAAGATCAGCAGCACCATCCCACCGTAGTTGAGGATCGACCGAACCGCATAAGAACCGAAGTGATCTGTCTTAAGAATGCCGACCCCAACATTAAACAGCCAGGGTGCCATCAGGATGACACCAAGGATCGAGCGAAAAAAGACCAGCTGAAACACGCCGAAATCCGTCGATAGATACCGCACAACCGCATAGGTCGCCGCATAGTTGGCGGTGGCAAAAATCATCCAGAGAATGCCACGCGTCGAGCCCGGCATCGCCTCGAAAATTGTCACGGCTTTCGATAGTCGACTCATATGGTCAGCCCTTCACCAAGAGATCGTGGACGCGGCGACGCAGTTCGGGAATAACGTCTTCCTCAAACCACGGATTCTTTTTTTGCCAGATACCTGTGCGCCAGCTTGGATGAGGTGTCGGCAAAAATTCGGGTAGATAATCAGTGAAGGAGCGAACCGTCTCGGTCATCGTCTTCTTACCCTGTTTTCCGAGATAATATTTCTGGGCGTACTGGCCGACCAGCAACGTCAGTTCCACTGAGGTGAGACCATCGCGCAATTTTTCATGCCAGAGCGGTGCGCATTCCGGGCGCGGGGGAAAGTCACCACCCTTTGGATTGGTTCCCGGAAAACAGAACCCCATCGGGACAATGGCAATCTGGCCTTCATCGTAGAATGTCTCCCTGTCGAGATCGAGCCAGTCCCGCAATCGGTTGCCACTGGCATCATCCCACGGCACACCGGACGCATGAACCTTGGTCCCTGGTGCTTGACCGATGATCATGATCCGCGCCGATTGCCTGGCCTTCACCACAGGTCGGGGTCCTGCAGGCAAATGCGCCGCGCAATGGGTACAGACGCGTATGTCAGACAGGAGTTTTGAAAAGGCGCGCTTGTTCATCTAATAGGTATTCCAAAAATAGAGTCTCGTTAGAACTATCAGGCCGCACTAGGATTGGCTAGGAAAGGAGCTTTCGAGTATGGAATTCAAAATTGAAGAAATAGGTCAACATGGCATCCTGTTCGTCTGTACTGGAAACATTTGCCGATCGCCAACCGCAGAAGGTGTCCTTCTTCACCTGGCCAAAAAAGCCCGGATTTCCGGTTGGATCGAAGTAGACTCCGCAGGATTGATCGATTTTCATGAGGGCGAAAGCCCGGACCAACGTTCGCAAGAAGCTGCCCTCGCTCGTGGTATTGATCTAAGCCATATTCGGGCCCGCAAGATTGTCGCGGAAGATTTCAAAAAATTCGACAACATCTTTGCGCTCGATCAATCTCACAAAGACGCATTGCTTGAATTAGCACCGGAGGAAGATAGAAACCGCATAATGCTGTTAATGGATTTTGCGCCCAATATCGACGCAAAGGACGTACCTGACCCCTATTACGGCGGGCCGGAGGACTTTGAAAGAGCGCTGGATTTAATAGAAATAGCAACAACGGGAATTGTCGATCAGCTGTGCAATATCTTTCCCGCCGAAAGAGGCTCTACAACTTCCCCAGCTCATGACTGACGAGCTCAGGAAGCAAATTTCGCGGGCCATTGGCCGCCAGCCAGTATCATTTCAGGAACTGCATGGTGGCAACGTCGCCCGCGTCTATTTAGCGGAGATGGAATCGGGTCCACTGCTGGTCGTCAAAACCGGCGGGGCCGGCGGTGACTTCGAGATTGAAGCCCTGATGCTGCGCTATCTTGCCGAGAACACCGACCTGCCAGTCCCTAAAATTCATTATGCCGATGCGGCTCTCCTGATCATGGACTGGATCGAGAGTGGCGATCCCATAGACGACTCCGCCGAACGCGATGCCGCCATACATCTGTCAGCGCTGCATCAGATCACTGCACCGGAATTCGGTTTCGAGCGCGATACGCTCATCGGCCCACTCACCCAGCCCAACCCCAAAACTGCGCGTTGGCTCGATTTCTTTCGCGACCAACGGTTACTCTTCATGGCACGCCAGGCGCTCGACGAAAACCGGTTGTCGCCAGAGACAATGAACCGGTTTGACAGTCTGGCGGGTCGCCTTGATCAATGGATCGACGAGCCCCGTGCCCCCGCCTTATTGCATGGCGATATGTGGGGCGGCAACGTGCTGGTCAAAGACAGTCGCCTTACAGGCTTTATCGATCCCGCGATTTATTTCGGCGATGGCGAAATGGATCTCGCTTTTGCGACACTTTTTGGTTCGTTCCGGCGGCCCTTCTTTGAGGCTTATGAAGAAATCACACCGCTTCGCGACGGGTTTTGGGAAGCACGGCGCGACCTCTATAACCTCTATCCGCTGCTGGTTCACCTTCGCTTATTCGGCGGTGATTACGCCCGATCCATCGACGCCACCCTGAATCGGCTCGGTATCTAGACCGTCAAATTTTTTCAGCAAGAGTGCTAATCAACGCATAGATTTCCACTCTCCGGATCAATTGCAGAACTTTAATCTGACATAGAATTTTTCCTGTTGATGGCTGAATCAACCAGCCCTAATTACGGTTTTTTGAACCGCTAATTTCAGGAAACCCTCACCGGAATGTTCGACAGCCTTCGGGAAAATATATCAGCCATCAAAGCCCGCGATCCGGCCGCCCGGTCATCGCTGGAAGTCCTGCTGTGCTATTCGGGGTTGCACGCCATAATGTTCCATCGGCTTGCACATAAATTGTGGAATAAAGACTGGTTTCTCCTGGCCCGGCTGATATCGCATCTGTCACGGTTTCTAACTGATATTGAAATCCATCCGGGTGCCCGAATTGGTCAACGTTTCTTTATTGATCACGGCTCAGGCGTGGTTATTGGTGAAACGTCAGAGATCGGCAATGATGTGACGCTGTACCACGGCGTCACGCTTGGCGGAACATCACTCAACCCGGGCAAACGTCATCCAACGGTTAGTGACCATGTTGTGATTGGATCGGGCGCACAGGTTCTGGGGCCAATTGTCGTTGGTGAGGGCGCACGCATTGGTGCTAACGCCGTCGTCCTTAAAGGCGTCCTCCCCTATGATACGGTGGTCGGGATTCCCGCTAAGCCTGCCTTTTCAAGAACATATCCCGACA
Source organism: uncultured Alphaproteobacteria bacterium (assembly GCA_938048165.1). GTDB lineage: Bacteria > Pseudomonadota > Alphaproteobacteria > MPNO01 > UBA2964 > UBA2964. The sequence continues at coordinate 18,525 of CALIBP010000287.1, forward strand.
AATCCAATCTAAAAACGCCGTCCTTCCAGGCCTACGGAACCCCTGCAGGCGATGCGGCCCATGCCGCTGACCCGGTCGCCCGCACGCTTGAGGAAATGCGGGCAGAAATCAGCTTGTTGCAACAGCGATTAAAGGAACTCGAAGACGAGCGTATCCCGACCGGACATTAGGTCGCCGCGTAATCAAGCGGCAATGCGGTGGTGTATTTGATCTCTTCCATCGCAAAGCTCGAACTAACATCTGTTAGATCAACATGGTCGATGAGCCGTTTGTAGAACTCGTCATAGGACGCGATATCCGGCACCACGACCCGCAGCAGATAATCAACATCACCACTCATTCGATAAAACTCGACGACTTCGGTAAAGGACGACACAGCGGTGGAAAATTTTTCAAACCAGGCGGCACTGTGCTGGTTGGTCCGGATCGACACAAATGCCGTAACCCGGACGTTTAGCGACTCTGCATCCAGTAAGGCAACACGCCCACGAATGACACCCGCCTGCTCAAGGCGTTGAATTCGGTTCCAGCAAGGAGAGGTCGATAACCCCACCTGTTTCGCGACCTCACTGACCGACAGAGTCGCATCCACCTGCAGGCAATCGAGGATTTTGATATCGATAGCATCCATAACACCAGATCCAAATTTAAAAAATTTTTCCTTATATAACCATTAAAACAAAACATTCAGATCGAGAATAGATATTTTTAGTGAACATATAGAAATTATTTTTGAAAAACGGCTTTACTGTTCTTGTCACCGGAAACAGGTGGTCCTAAATGACGCGTTAGTTTTGAGAAGATATTTAGGGATACGATGCGTTACCTACCCATGTTCCGGAGAATACGGCACCAGCATTGTCTCGTCGTCGGCGGTGGCGATATTGCCTTTCGAAAGGTGACTATGCTGCTGCGCGCCGGTGCGGAGATTGCCGTTATTGCGCCAAAGATTTCGGCACCTCTGCGGGACCTCGGCGATGCAGGCAAAGTCAGTCTCCGGCAGAGACAATTTGTCCCTGAGGATATAGCCAATCAGGCGCTTGTCGTCTCGGCGACCGGCCAAACAAATATCGATGAATTGGTCGCAACGACGGCAAGACAGGCCGCTATTCCGGTAAATGTTGTCGATAATCCCGACATCTCCGATTTCATATTTCCCGCAATTATCGACCGCGACCCTATGGTTGTCGCGGTTTCAACCGGTGGTGCGGCGCCTGTGCTCGCCCGTGAGATACGATCAGCAATCGAGGCTCTCCTCCCATCCAGCCTCGGTAATCTCATTCGTGATGCCGAAAAGCGCCGCACCACCGTTAAACGTCGTTTGGTTTCCGTCACCGAACGTCGGCGCTTCTGGACGCACTATTTTCACGGCTGGCGGACCGCAACCCTGACCGCCAAACCGATGCTCCAGGTTTCCGATGGTGATGTTCTTCTGGAGTGCACCGCTCAAAACCAGAGCGGTCACGTCGCAATAGTCGGGGCCGGACCCGGTGATGCCGACCTCCTCACCCTACGGGCATTACAGCATTTGCAGGTTGCAGATGCGATCATTTATGACCGGCTGGTCGGACCGGGTGTTCTTGATTATGCCCGCCGCGATGCCGAACGAATTGATGTCGGAAAGGCCCCCGGCAAACACAGCCATTCCCAGACAGAAATAAATGCGCTGCTAGCGCATCATGCCGCTCGGGGCAAACATGTCGTCCGGTTAAAAGGCGGCGATCCGTTTATTTTTGGACGGGGCGGCGAAGAACAGGCATATCTCCGCTCACGGGGCATTTCAGTCGAGATCGTCCCTGGAATTACGGCATCACTTGGTTGCGCCGCCAGTGCAGGAATCCCGCTGACCCATCGCGGTTTATCACAGGCGGTCACCTTGCTGACAGGCACGTCGGCTAATGAACTTGCTGCCCATGACTGGCCATATCTGGTCAAAAGCAGGGCTACGCTCGCCATCTATATGGGGCTGGGCACCGCATCAATATTGAGTCAGGCGTTGATCGAGGCCGATATGCGTTCCGACATGCCTGTCGCAATCATTGAAAACGGAACGCTGGCATCTCAACGCATCTTCACGGGTCGACTCGATCAGATTGAAAAACTGCTCACAACGAATGCCGTCGAGGCTCCAGCCCTGCTGATTATCGGCAATGTCGTGGCCCAGGGGCATATATCGAAACACGCAAAGGCGTCGCAAGTTCTCGCGGTGGCATCATGAACAAAAAGTCCGCAATCCAATTCGAAGCGAGAATCATCACCGCCAACATGCTAGTCAGCGGCAATGTCCTGTATCTGGATGAGAAGCGCTGTTGGGATGAAAACATCGCTAATGCGCAGATCATCAAAAATGACGAGGACCTTGCGCGGCTCAACAACATGTCACAGGACGCCGTCATGAACAGTATTATCGTCGGCCCCTATGTGATGCCTGTTGAATGCCATTCAGCTGGCCTCCAGCCGGTGAGCAAACGCGAACTAATACGCGCCAGTGGACCAACGATACCGACTGGTTTCCCGGAGAAGGGCAAACCCAATGTATAGATATGACCAATTTGACCACACCATCGTCCGCGAACGCGTCAACCAGTTTCGGGACCAGGTCGCACGGCGCCTGTCCGGCGCGCTGACCGAAGACGAATTCCGCCCCCTTCGGCTTATGAACGGGCTCTATCTTCAGCTTCATGCCTATATGCTGCGAGTTGCCATCCCATACGGCACGCTGTGGTCAAAACAGATGCGCATGCTGGCTCATATCGCCCGTCGATATGATCGCGGCTATGGCCATTTCACGACCCGCCAGAATATTCAGTTTAACTGGCCCAAGCTTGAAGATGTCCCCGACCTTCTGGCGGATCTGGCGTCGGTCGAGATGCACGCGATCCAGACCAGTGGCAACAGCATCCGCAATGTAACGGCTGATCATTTTGCCGGGGTCGCGGATGACGAGCTGGAAGATTCCCGTATCTACGCCGAAATAATCCGCCAATGGTCGACCTTGCATCCTGAGTTTTCCTTTCTGCCCCGCAAATTCAAAATCGCTGTTTCCGGTGCGCCGACGGACCGTGCCGCCGTGCGGTTTCACGATATCGGACTGCAAATGCGCCAGAATATTCGGGGAGAGGTAGGGTTTGAAGTCCTGGTTGGCGGTGGACAGGGCCGCACCCCCGTGATCGCGGAGACTATCCGGGACTTCCTGCCCAAACGGGATTTGTTGTCCTATCTCGAAGCGATCTTGCGCGTATACAACATGCTCGGCCGACGCGACAACATCTACAAAGCCCGCATCAAGATTCTGCTAAAGGAAACCGGCCTGGACAGGTTCGCTGCCCTCGTTGAAGAGGAATGGGAGCGTATCCGTGGCGGCGCGCTTGATCTTCCCCTTGACGAGATCAACCGCATTCGGGCCTATTTTGCGCCGCCACGCTATGAGCTGGTGGTAGATCCCGATGCTGCGTACCAAGCAGCGCGGCGGTCCGATCGCGAATTTGACCGCTGGTGTGTAAACAATGTTCTGCCAAACAAACAACCTGGCTATGGCATTGTAAACATATCGCTGAAGCCCGTTGGGAAAGCACCGGGCGATGCCACCGCCGATCAGATGGATATCATCGCTGATCTCGCGGAAGCCTTCAGTTTTGACGAGTTGCGAGTCACCCATAAGCAAAACATTGTTCTTGGCCATGTCCGGCTGGCTGATTTGCATACCGTCTGGCAGCAGCTTGATGCCGCAGGACTCGCAACGGCCAATTTTGGTCTCGCCAGCGATATCATCGCCTGCCCCGGGCTGGATTACTGCAACCTTGCCAATGCCCGGTCCATTCCCGTTGCCCAGCGGATCAGTGAACGCTTCGCTGATCCAGAGCGACTGGCTCGCATCGGCGCGATCCGGATAAATATTTCCGGCTGCATTAACGCCTGCGGCCATCACCATGTCGGCGATATCGGTATTCTCGGCGTTGATCGCCGGGGCGAGGAATATTACCAGATCACGCTCGGTGGCGATCCCGCCGACAATGCCACTATCGGTGAAATCATCGGACCGTCTTTCTCATATGACGAAATTGTCGATGCGATAGAGACCATCATTTCAACCTATGAAACCATCAGAAAACCGGAAGAAACATTTTCTGACACCTGGCGCCGCACCGGTGCCACCCCTTTCAAGGAGACGCTCTATGGCCCTGCTCATAACTGATCAACTCATTGAAGATTACTGGCATCTTCTCGAGGATGGCGCGGAGATCACTAAGTCGGATAACAATATCGTTTCGGTTGAACGCTGGCAGCGTGACCGGGACGAACTTATCCCGCGCTGTGGCCAACTGGGTATATTGCTAAAATCCAATGAACCACCCGACCTGATCGAGGATGACATCTATCATTTCAATGTTATTTGCCTCGATTTTCCTAAATTCACCGATGGCCGCGCCTATTCCTATGCCCGTCTTTTACGTGAAAAATATCGCTTTACGGGAGAATTGCGCGCCGTCGGAAATGTGCTTCGGGATCAGCTGGCCTTCATGCGGCGTTGTGGCATAAATGCCTTCGAAATTCCCGATGACGCAAATGTCGAGAACTGGTCTGCGGCTTTCAACGAAATCTCTATCCGCTATCAGGGCGCGAACGATAACGCCAATGTTGTACGCCCGGACGCCGCTACGGTGGCTGGCGATGTCGCCGGAAACTGGTCATACTGAAATGGCAACCATATTGCAGGTCCCAAAAATTCGAGAGGGGTTTTCTGCCACCATCGGCAACACCCCGCTTATCCGTCTCAATGCCCTGTCGGAACTGACAGGATGTGAAATTCTCGGCAAAGCGGAATTTCTGAATCCTGGTGGATCTGTAAAGGACCGAGCGGCGCTCTATATCATCAAAGATGCGGAAGAGCGTGGAACGATTAACCCCGGCGGGGTCGTTGTCGAAGGGACAGCCGGGAATACCGGGATCGGTTTAGCACTGGTTGGCAATGCCCGTGGGTACCGGACCGTCATCGTCATGCCCGAAACCCAAAGTCAGGAAAAAAAAGACATGCTGCGGCTGGCCGGGGCGGAGCTCAGGCTCGTCCCCGCAAAACCCTATCGAGATCCGGACAACTATGTTCACGTATCGGAAAGAGTTGCCGAGACTCTGGCGAAAACCGAACCCAAAGGCGCCCTTTGGGCAAACCAGTGGGATAACACAGCAAATGCCCGTGCTCATTTTGAAACAACGGGCCCTGAAATCTGGCACCAAACCGACGGGCGCATAGATGGCTTTACCTGCGCCATCGGCACCGGCGGTACCATCGCCGGAATCAGCAGTTTTCTCAAAGAGCAGAACACAGACATTATGATCGCCGCAGCCGACCCCGAAGGCGCTGCCATGTACAGCTATTTCAAAACCGGCGAGCTTGCTTCGAAAGGTAGCTCAATCACGGAAGGAATAGGCCAGGGCCGGGTGACAGGAAATGTCGCGGCGGCAAAAGTCGATGATGCCTATTGCATTCCGGATTCAGAAGCGTTGCCAATCCTGTTTGATCTGATCAGGCAGGAAGGGCTGTGCCTTGGTGGATCAAGTGGCATCAATGTTGCGGCGGCAGTACGCATGGCGCATGAAATGGGGCCGGGCCATACCATCGTCACCATTCTGTGTGACGGTGGGCAGCGCTACCAGTCGAAACTCTATAATCCCGAATTCTTGCGCGAAAAGGAGTTACCGGTGCCGGCATGGCTGGACCAAGTTAAAAGCCAATGAGATCCAGAACCGCGCGACCAAGCCTGGTCTCGGGATTATCCAGATCAAATATAATATCAAAGTGATTACGGCCCGCTGTCTCAAACAGCTCGCATTTCCACCCCTGTGTCCGCCAGGCTTCGGCAAACGCCGTGCTTTGGCGCTTGAATTCGGATGTTTCGGTTTCGCCATAGGACACCACTATCGGGCAACCAGATTTTGGCAAATGCCGTTGCGGGCTGTTGCGGTCAACGGACGCCGGATCAAGCTTGATCCATTCATTGATATGCGACAGGCGGATCGGCTCGAGTTCGTATAGCCCGCTCAACGGCACTGCCCCTTTGACGACATTCTCCGGAACGGCGAAGGCATCATGCCAACCACCAGCAACCAGCATGCCCGTCAGATGTCCGCCCGCCGATGACCCGCCAACAAAAATTCGATCCCGGTCACCGCCAAAGCTGGCCGCATTGTTCCAGGCCCAGGCCAGAGCGGATCGGCATTGGCGGATGATCAAATCCAATGAAGCGACAGGGGCGAGCGAATAGTTCACCGTCACCAGCGAGATTCCATTGGCGACCAGCCCCGGCGCCATCGACGCGGAGTCTTTTTGGCTCAACGCCCGCCAATACCCACCATGCACAAATATGAAAATTGGCGCGTTTGGCCCGGCCGGAAAAATATCAACCACTTCATCGGCATGGTCGCCATAGGCGACATCTTCCTGGCAATCGAGGGTCGCACGAGCCGCCGCGCTGCGCGAGGCGTATTCTGCCAAAAAGACATCGACATCATCGACCGTTGCACGGGCATTGTACCCGCGATCCACCGCTACCTGATCCATATCCCGGTAAATTGCCGTCATTTGACACGCTCCCGGTTCAACGGAAATGCCTGGAGCGGCGTGTAAATCGCACCGCTTCGTGCGCGGTAGCTTTCGAAGAGCGTAAAATCTTCCACCGCAAAAGAAGAAGATTGAAAATAGCTGTTCCCTTCGAGCCAATCCCGTACATAGGCGGGCGGCAGCTGTTTCAATCTTGCCAGCGTTATATGGGGCGAGAATTTACGGCCATCCGGTGCGATCCCATGTCTGGTCAATACGGATTCAATCCGTTGCTGTAACGCCTCAAGAGCCGGACTCGGCTGTATCCCGGCCCATAGCGAACGAACTTTCTGGCGCGATTCAAAATGACCGACACCAGACAATGTCAGATCAAATTGCTCAGCCTGCACCGAAGACAAAGCCGCCATGATATAGGCCAGTTCCGGTTCCTCAACTTCACCAATAAACCGTAACGTCAGATGGATGTTTTGTTCTTCGACCCAGCGAGCGTCACGAACACCGTTACACAGTGTCTTGAGTCTTTGACGCAGCTCACCAGGCAAAGAAAGGGCAACGAAGAGACGAATCACAGGATTAACGACAGGACGCCCGTATAACCGTAGAGCCGGTTGTTTGAGATCTCACCGTTGGCAAAGAACCCAATCAGCGGAATGTCCTCACCCAGAATTTTTGCGATGGTCTTGAGCTCTACCGAGTTGGGCCCAAACAGATTGGGACCACGGGCAATACAGGAAAAATAAAACGCCGCGCGCGGCGGTCCATCTGCGCGGCGTTTCACATCCGCGACCATGCGTTTGAGGTCAGCCGTAGCCGTCGCACCATCACGCCGGACGAACATGACCTGATCACCGACCCCGACCCGTTCACCAATCGATACCCAGCCTTTTTCGGGATAGATGCCCAGCAGGTTACGCACCAGATAATCCGCCTGATCCGATCCGGTTATGGGGATCGCCGCATGAACATAGCCATTAATCTTGCTGAGATCACGCGCGAGCAGCTCGCCAATATCCTCCTTGAAAACGTCAAAGGCGAGCTTACCGTCAAGCGCGAGAACAATATTATCGCGGCCTCTGGTAACGTTGTGAACCGGACCAATCGGCGAACAGCCCTGCGTCAGCCCGGTGACCGCACCCAAAGCACCACCAAACAAAATGCCGGAAACACCACCATCCGTAACCTGTCCGGCGATTTGATCCTGCGCGCCGCGCGACGCCGTCATGCCACCAACCAGAAAGCAGTGGGTCTGACCTTCGATGCGTGAGAATATCTTTTCCAACCCGGGAACCCTCGGATCCGCGTGGACAATTCCCAAAACCGGATTATGGGTCCGCGCCCAGTCAAGGACATCTTTGGGCAGGTCGCGATCCTCTGGCCCAATCGTTGGCAGAATACAGAAACTGTCCTGCGGCACTTCTCCGACCATGATCGCCATTGCGGGCATGTCGAAAAACTCGGCGCCGGATAAGCAGATGCCATAGCCGATTGTTCCGACCCAATCATGGATACGGGTCGCCTCTTTTAAGCGTTTGAGAATTAGATGCAGGTCTTCATCGAGCGAATCAGATACATAGACGAAACCAAGATTCCCGCCCTTGGAAGCCTTTCCAAGGCTAAGCAGACAGGCCTCGGTTAGCTCCTGCCAGTCACCGCCGCTGGCATGCGCAACTGTAAAGGCATCCGAATGAATATCTGCCGCGCTCACTTCGTCCCTGACCCTGCTTTTTGATTATCTTTCAGTAAGCGGACCACGAACGGCATGATGCGGTCAACTATCACTGCAACACCTCGAGGGTTCGGATGGATACCATCATGTTGATTGAGCTCTGGTATGGCGGCAACGCCTTCGAGAAAAAAGGGATAAAGAAGAACATGATGTTTTTTTGCGAGGTCTGGAAACACGCGATTAAAGGCTTTGCCATAGTCCGGGCCTATATTGGGAGGTGCCCGCATTCCCGTCAGCAGCACCCCGATCCCGGCTGCTTTCAACCTGGTAATGATATCGTCAAGGTTTTCCCGCATGGCCTCCGGATCTAAGCCCCGTAGACCGTCATTAGCACCGAGCTCAATAATGGCAAAATGCGGCTTATCGGCCAGTGCCCAGCTCAGCCGAGCTCTGCCACCGGCGCTGGTGTCGCCCGACACGCCACCATTCAACATTTTTACGTTATGACCAGCCGCCCGAAGTTTGATGCCTAGCTTTACAGGAAAAGCTTCACCGGCAGGCAGGCCGTACCCCGCTGACAGGCTATCACCGAGGACCAGAATTCGGGTGGGTGACGCCGCACTAACATTGTTGGCGCCTGACAGCGCCATCACGCAAATAAGGGTGAATAACCCTAAGGACTTGAAAAATCTCGACAACACGGCATATCTCTTCGATACATAGCTATTGTTCATTTTCGCATTCCGGCACTTCTACATGACATTCAGTAACGATATGGGGTTCCATGATCCAGCTTGAAAACATTCATCTAAAGCTGGAGGGTCCAGCGGGCGCGGTCAATATCCTGCGGGGTATAGATTTATCCGTCACTGAAGGAGAGACCGTGAGCATCATCGGCCCATCAGGATCAGGCAAAACCACGATGCTCATGGTCATCGCCGGGTTGGAAAAAGCCAGCTCAGGCACGGTGCAGATTAATAATGTCGATTTAAACACGCTCGATGAAGACGGGCTTGCCGTCTTTCGCCGCGATACGATGGGGATCGTTTTCCAGAATTTTCATTTGGTGCCAACCATGTCGGCCCTCGAGAACGTTGCGATCCCTTTTGAGTTCGCCGGTCGCGATGACGCCTTCGAACAGGCGCGCGAAGGGCTCGAAGCAGTTGGGCTGGGCCACCGCGTCGATCATTATCCGGGTCAGCTTTCCGGCGGCGAACAGCAACGCGTCGCGCTCGCGCGTGCCTTTGCCGCCAAACCCCGTTTACTATTAGCTGATGAACCAACCGGCAATCTGGATCAGGAAACCAGTGACGCGGTCATCGATCTGCTCTTTTCGCTTACCGAAAAATATAAGACGACGCTACTCCTGATCACCCACGACGCCGTCATCGGCAAGCGGTGTGACCGCGAAGTCCGTATCGCCGATGGACAGGTTCTGAACGGGGCCACGACGTGACATTGCCCCTTCCGTTTCGTCTTGCGCTTCGCGATCTGCGCGGTGGTATCAGCAGTTTCAAAATCTTCTTGGGATGTCTCGTGCTTGGTGTTGCGGCCATCGCCGGCATCGGATCAATCTCGTCATCTGTTGTCGCCGGTCTGGCGGCTGATGGTCGCGTTTTACTGGGTGGCGACGTCGCGTTGCGTTTGGCCCATCGTCCAGCTTCACCTGATCAGCTCAGATGGCTGCGGGAGCGCGCTGACGTCACCCGCGTTACCTCCATGCGTTCGATGGCGAACCGGCAAGACAAGACTTCTCGCATGCTGGTCAATCTCAAAACCGTCGATGGACTCTATCCGCTGTTTGGCGCTCTCAAGCTTGATCGTGCCATCGATCTCAAAAATGCCCTGGCCTATCGCGACAATGCCTGGGGTGCCGTCGTCGAACCCCGCATTCTCGAACGGCTGAATTTGAAAATTGGCGATCTTGTGACAATTGGCTCGGCGCAGTTTCGGCTTAATGCCGTCATTCAATCGGAACCCGACCGCGTTGGCGGCATAAGGGCGATCACCCGGGGACCCCGCTTTACCATTGATGCGAAAAGTCTCGCCGCCACTGGACTGGTCCAGCCCGGGACACAGATTTCCTATGAATATCGTCTCAGACTTCCAGAAACCACACCGCTGGTTGCCTTCAAAGAGGCCCTCAGCAATAAATTTCCGGAAGCAGGCTGGCGTGTTCGGGACCGCACCACCGCTGCGCCAAGCGCGGAGCGCTTTATCAATCGAACTGCACAGTTTTTAACTCTGGTCGGCCTCACAGCTTTACTCATCGGCGGTGTCGGTGCCGGCAATGCCGTACGCGGTTATCTCGGCGGCAAGACCACTATTATCGCGACCCTCAAATGCATCGGCGCAGAACGCCGACTGATCTTTCTAACCTGGCTAACGGAAATCGCAGTGATGACAGGCGCCGCAATCCTGATCGGTCTCACGATTGGGGCTGTCCTGCCAGCGGCCGTATCCGCAGCCCTCGACGCGCTTCTACCGGTGCCGCTGAAAATCAGTCTCTATCCCGCGCCTCTGCTGCTTGCCACCTGTTATGGCATTTTAGTTTCTGCAGCCTTTTCGCTATGGCCTTTGGCGCGCGCCTGTTCTGTCTCGCCCGGCAGCCTGTTTCGTGATCTTGTTGTCCCCGCCGGAAACCGTGTTGGCTGGCAGATCAGTTTCCTCATTTTGCTGTGCGTCATAGCATTGGCGACGCTCGCTATTGCTACAGCGCATAACCAAAGGATCGCCTTTGGCTTTGTAGGTGGGTCTGCCGTTGCCTTTGCACTGTTTTATGGCGCCGGCAAATTAATGATGAAGCTCGCGGCTCTGTGCGGCGGCATAAAATCAACCAGAGTCCGCATGGCCCTCGCCAACCTGCATCGACCAGGCAGCCAAACCGCGAACGTTGTTCTATCGATGGGGCTTGGCCTTACCGTTCTGGTTGCCGTTATTGTTGTCCAAAGCAATCTCTCGCGTCAGATCACCGAAACCATGCCCAGCAAGGCACCGGGATTTTACTTCGTTGATATTCAGCCACATCAGGTCGACAAGTTTGAGCAGACGGTACGGCAGGCCAGCCCGATTAAAAGCATCAATCGGGTACCAATGCTGCGCGGCCGTATCACCCATGTAAAAGGCGTCCCGGCCTCACAGGTTAAAGCCGCCGCCAATGCTGCCTGGGTCTTGCGCCGTGACCGGGGCCTAACCTGGTCAACCGAAGCGCCTCAAGGCGCCAAGATTGAGGAAGGTAAGTGGTGGCCTGCCAACTATAGCGGTCCGCCTCTGGTCTCCTTTGATGCTGGCGCTGCCCGCGGGATGGGGCTTACAATTGGCGATTCCATTACTGTCAACGTCCTCGGACGCCCGATCACAGCGAAGATTGCCAATCTCCGTACCATCGACTGGCGAACGCTGCGGGTCAATTTTGTCATGGTTTTCTCGCCCGGTGTTATTCAACATGCGCCCCAGACCCATATCGCCGCCATTCGTCTCGACCCTCAATATGAGAACGCTGTAGAGAATGCCGTCGCGGCGAACTTTGCAAATATTAGTGCCGTGCGGGTTCGCGATGTCCTAAAAGCCGTCAGCGAACTCATGGACCGGATTGCGGCCGCGGTTCAACTCACAGCCGGATTTACCATTCTTGCCGGCACGCTGGTCCTCGCCGGTGCTGTCGCCGCCGGCCACCAGCGGCGGATATACGATTCCGTTGTCCTTAAAGTCCTCGGGGCCCGACGACGTGACATACTGGCAACACTCCTTATGGAATACGGGTTACTGGCGCTCTCAACCGCTCTTCTCGCCGCCGGGCTAGGCACTTTCGCCGGCTGGGCGGTTTTAAAACATGTTATGCGGGCGGAATGGCTGCCGGTCGCAGGCCCGGTGGCAATGACCGTAATTGGTGCCACAATATTTATGGTTTGTATCGCCCTTTTGGGCACCTGGCGCTCTTTGGGGCAAAAACCAGCGCCTCTCCTGCGAAATGAGTAGGGTTAACAGCAGGTTAATCTTAAATAATAGCCTACGGTAAGTCTTGATTTCTGCGGATCAATCACCATACTTACGGAGATTGAATTTTCGCCATTTGAACGAGGATTACTATGGCATTCGGAACAGAACGCAGAGCGGTCTTCACCGGTACCGCCGTTGACCAGGCAGCCTATGATGAGGGCCTCCGGGTCTATATGCTACGGGTGTATAACTACATGGCATCGGGTCTGGCGTTGACGGGCATTATTGCTCTTGTCATCGCTCAGATGTCGGTCAATATGAATGATGCCGGACAGATCACGAGCCTGACGCAGCTCGGCAACACGCTCTTCAACACACCGCTAAAATGGGTCGTTATGCTGGCACCACTTGGTCTGGTGTTCTTCCTGAGCGCCAAGCTGCATTCAATGTCATTTTCAGCAGCTCAGACGACTTTCTGGATTTATGCCGGTCTGATGGGTGTCTCTATGGCAACCATTTTCATGGCCTTTACCGGACAGAGCATTGCCCGGGTGTTCTTTATCTCAGCAGGCACCTTCGCTGCGATGAGCCTGTATGGCTACACCACGAAAAAGGACCTCTCCAAGTTTGGATCGTTCCTGATCATGGGGCTGATCGGCATTATCGTCGCCTCGCTGGTGAACATTTTCCTGAAAAGTTCAGCGCTGCATTTCGCCATCTCGGTGATTGGCGTTCTGGTGTTCATCGGTCTCACCGCCTATGACACCCAGAACATCAAGAACGAATATGACGAATATCATGATGAAGAGACTAGCGGCAAACTCGCCATTTCCGGCGCGTTGCGGCTATATCTCGACTTCATCAACCTGTTCATCATGTTGCTGCAGCTATTCGGCGACCGCCGTTAACGACAGCGACAGAGCAAGAAATCAAACCGGGCGCTTTCGAGCGTCCGGTTTTTTCTTGTCCGCGCGGCAAAGATCAGGTTTTCGCCAGCGTCTCCAGCAGCCCGACCAAACGGCCAACCCCTGTTTCCACATCTTTTGTATTCAACAGGTGATTAACCGAAATGCCATCTGGCAGCATGACCGTTCGAGCCAAGCGTTCTTCAAGATTGCTAATGTCATCACGCGCATTCAGGCGGGATTCAAGAACGGGTGGCGGGGCCGTTATCTGAATGACGCAGGCTGGTCTAAAATGCGC
>CALIBP010000288.1 GCA_938048165.1 uncultured Alphaproteobacteria bacterium
CAGCGTTTTCGCCATTCACGATCACGAAATCCAAAGCCAGCTCGTGTCGGAGGTGCGGCAACGCCTCACACACGGCTCGCCGTCCACTACGGCCCACGACATCGCCCAAAACAAGTATTCTCATTCAGTCACTTTCTCATCAAAATTCTGTCAGCTGGATCCAAAGCGCGTGAATCCCTTTTCCGTAACCAGCCAGTCAAGCCTGGCATCCCCCTCGTCATGCGGCACCACCGGCACCCGTTGTACGTCATAGGCAATACCGACCGCGACCACTGGCCCCGCGCGACCCTGACGCCGTTGCAAAAGAGTCCGGTCATAATATCCGCCACCATAACCGAGACGGTTGCCGTTACCATCGACAGCCAACAGCGGAACAAGCATAAATTCTGGTGTCAACGTCGGTTGATCAGATGTCGGCTCTGCAACACCAAATGACGCTTCTTCGAGTACATCACCGGGTCGCCAGCGACGAAATGACAACGGTTTATCTTTCTGTTGCATTACCGGCAAAGCGCACTGCATGCCGTCGCCATGCAGTTTCGCGAGTAGCTTCCGGGTATCAAGCTCATCTCGCATCGGCCAATAGGCCGAAACTATTGCGCCCCGCTCCATCGCCAGACCGGCATCGCGCGCCCTTTGGAGTTGATCGCAAATTTCGGTAGCGACGATACGACCGCGGTCGCGATGCGCAGCAGATCTGACAGCGCGCACCTTTTGGGCCAGCACCCGCTTTGCCTCATCAGTTCGGGAAAGCGCCAAGTGGACCGTCTTCTTTCTAAGTCTTAGACATTTGAAATTCAGGTGATGCCGCGATAGCCGGTCAACGTGTCATCCTCTAAGGCCCGCGTTAGCAGGTGGGCGCCATATACTGAGACCAGGGCCCCGGCAGGGACAGCTCCCTAGAAGATATTATTGGCCAAAGGGATGTATATGTATCTCGTACAACGCAGCATCGAGATTAATTTAGGCTGGCTCCAGCTTCTCTGCAATCAATTCTATGCGTTGCGCCAGTGCCTCTGTGGTTTGGGCAAGCGCCTGTTCCGCTGCTGCTGCCGCATCAGTCTCACCGTTTTCGTTACCGGCGTTCAAATTCGAGTAGGTTTCGGATAATTCGTCCGAAATAAGCAAACTCGCCATCACCAGCAACCGCGCATCACCGACCTGACCAACTGACGACACAAGCTGCTGAATACGTTCATCAACAAAGGCGGCGAGTTGCAGCAGATGATCTTCCTGCCCATCATCACAGGCAATGCGATAAGACTTGCCATTTATTGCGACATCAACTTGCGCCATTGCTCTCCCCTAATATTGTGCGCAGCCGTTCTATCGCTGAGTCCAGACGCACCGAGACTTCCTTCGTACTGCTTTCAAGGGTATTGCAGCGTTGCCGCAGGGCGGTCAGTTCACCTTCAACTTTTGCCGCTGTGGAGTTGCCGCCAACACGCTGAGAGGCTTCCTCCAAACGCGCAAGGGCGCTTTCCAGCCGCTCCTGTGCTTCCTCAAGCTGTCCCATTCGCGCTTGTCTCGTCCTGTCTGTCAAAGATAAAAATCAGTATATGAGAATAGGATGTTGGTTGCGCGAGCGTCAACCGCACTCGTCAGAACCCGCCGGAGGTGACACACTTACACGATGCCAAGAAATACCGATGCACAATCCTCAAAGGCTATTGTTCGGCGGATCGTCATTCACGGCATCGATCAGGCGCGCGCTGTTTGCCAGGCTGCAATGGCATCGGAAAGCGAGACAGCATTTTCGCTCGAGCTTTGTAGTGCACGCGGTGCCGCGGCTTCCCTCGGCCCCGCCTGGTTTGGCAATCTAATTGAGATCGTCCAGCAAGAGTTCCCAGACCTTGCCATCGTCGGCATTCTGGATTGCGGTGATGCTCCAGGAAACGCCCTCGCTGCCTTGCGCCATGGTATTGCCTGTATCTACATTTCTGCACCCCCGCCAGTAGCCGATAAAATCAGAGCTATTGGCCTCCAAACAAGAGCTGAGGTGCGGACTCGTCGTCCGTCGATGCCCGATCTAATGGACTATTCCGATCCGTCAGATTTTTTGCAGGCACATTTTTCGTGAAATGCGCTTGAGTCGTTCCCTCATGCGGCAGATTCACGTATAAGCAATATACAGATTTGCGAAGAACATGAGGATGAAATGACCAAGGTTACGCAGCGCGTTAAAAAGATTCTGGCTGGTTATGAATCAGACAATCCAGGAACCAAGGGAAACCTGGCCCGGATATTGATGCACGGGCGGCTCGGTGGTTCTGGTAAGATGGTTATTCTGCCGGTTGATCAGGGCTTTGAGCATGGCCCAGCACGCAGCTTTGCACCAAACCCTGCAGGTTATGATCCACACTATCACTATCAACTGGCCGTCGATGCCGGGCTCTCCGCTTTCGCCGCCCCCCTTGGCATGCTCGAAGCCGGAGCCGACAGCTTCGCCGGCGCCGTTCCGACCATTCTGAAATGCAATAGTGCGAACTCGCTATCCTCAAACAAGGACCAGGCGGTCACCGCGTCAGTTGCCGACGCTCTTCGTCTTGGTTGTGCTGCCATCGGCTTCACGATTTATCCCGGCTCCGAAGATCAGTATGAACTGATCGAAGAAATTCGCGAACTCGCCGAAGAAGCCAAATCGGTCGGGCTGGCGGTCGTGGTCTGGTCTTACCCTCGTGGTGGCATGGTTACCCGAGAAGGCGAAACCGCGATGGATGTCTGTGCCTATGCAGCCCATCTCGCCTGCCTGATCGGTGCTCATGTTATCAAGGTGAAACCGCCAACAGATGCCATGTTCCTCGAGGCCGCAGAAAAGGTCTATACCGCGCAGAAAATAGATGTTTCGACATTGACCGCACGGATCAGCCACGTTGTCCAAAGCTGCTTTAACGGACGCCGGATCGTTGTGTTCTCCGGTGGCGAAGCCAAGGATCTCGACGGCATTTATAACGAAGCCCGGGCCATCCGTGATGGCGGTGGTAACGGATCGATCATCGGCCGGAATACGTTCCAACGCCCCCGTGAAGACGCGCTGGCGATGCTCGACTCGATCATCAAAATCTATCAGGGCAAGTTCTAAGCCGAATGGCAGACAAAGATGACCGGCTTCGCTGCCGGCTCTATTTGATTACGCCGCCGGACATTCACGGTGACTCCTTGCCGTCGTTTGCCGATTCTCTGGCGGCTGCCCTGGATGGTGGTGATGTCGCCTGCGTTCAGCTGCGTCTCAAAGATGTTGAGGACGAGGTTATTCTCGATACGGCTGACCGGGTAAGGTCGATTTGCCATGACCGCGA
>CALIBP010000289.1 GCA_938048165.1 uncultured Alphaproteobacteria bacterium
GGGGCATGGATAACCTGATGGCAATATCGGCCTGACGCATACTGAGATTGAGTTCGTCCTCGCGCAGGATCAGGGAAATCTCGATCTCCGGATACATTTCGAGAAAATCTTTGAGCCGTTCCGTCAACCACATTGATCCAAACGCAACGGTGGTCGTGACGCGCAAGGGACCGCGCGGCCGTTCCATGGACTCGGTGACGAGCGCCTCCGCCGTCGTCAGCTTGCTGGCGATTTCCTGGGCGGTGCGATAGAGCGTTTCGCCTTGTTCGGTGAGCTTCAGGCCACGGGCGTGTCGGTGAAAAAGAGGAACGCCGAGATCCTCCTCAAGCCCGCTGATCTGACGGCTGACCGATGACTGGGTGAGATTCAGCCGTTCGCCGGCATGGGTGAAACTCCCGGCTTCTGAAACAGCATGAAAGATGCGCAGCTTATCCCAATCCATCGCGCTTTATCCTTTGCTACCCAGATGGACGGCAATCGTGAGCCGTCGTTCTACTCGGCGGCCGCTGCGGAAACACCATTCTCGGCGACAAATTGTTCTGCTTCCAGAGCAGCCATGCAGCCGGTACCGGCGGCGGTTACGGCCTGACGATATTTTTTGTCCTGAACGTCACCAGCGGCAAACACGCCAGGCACACTCGTGGCGGTGCTGTCGGGGGCGGTAATGATATAGCCCTCATCATCCATATCGAGGTGACCGGCAAACAGCTTTGTCGCCGGATCATGACCGATGGCAATAAACAGACCGTCCACGGCGAGATCGGATATCTCGCCGGATTTGGTATTCTTAAGCTTGAGGCCTGTCACACCCAGCGGGTCTTCGGTCCCGATGACTTCATCGACCGCTGTATCCCATAAAATCTCGATTTTCTCGTGAGCGAACAAACGTTCCTGAAGAATTTTCTCTGAACGCAATTCATCGCGACGGTGGATCAAGGTCACTTTGGTGGCGTGATTGGTGAGATAGAGCGCTTCCTCAACAGCGGTATTGCCGCCACCGACCACGGCGACCTCCTTGCCACGATAAAAGAACCCGTCACAGGTCGCGCAGGCGGAAACGCCAAAGCCCATAAATTTTTCTTCAGTCGGCAGACCAAGCCATCGCGCCTGAGCGCCCGTGGCAACAATAACCGTGTCGGAAATGTAAACGTCTCCAGAATCAGCGACGCAACGGAACGGCCTTTGGGTGAAGTCGATATCGGTAATTAAATCGGTGTGCATTTCTGTACCGACGGCCAAAGCCTGTCCCTGCATTTGCTCCATCAGCCAGGGACCCTGGATGACCTCGGCAAAGCCGGGGTAATTCTCGACGTCTGTGGTGATGGTCATTTGACCACCCGTTTCCATACCGGTGACCAAGTGCGGCTTGAGGCTTGCCCGCGCGGTATAGACCGCTGCAGTATAGCCGGCCGGACCAGAACCAATAATTAAAACAGGCATACGAAATTCTTGTGACATAAATCCTACCAGCGCTAAAAACCGAACATATGATCCAAACTAAACGCCCCGCTGTCAGCGAGCAATCCGTGATAGCCAAAAAGGCGGCAGGTTGTATCTCTGACAACAATATAGGCACCATCACCGGCTTTGCTACGGTCAGTGGCGTCGAAAATCTCGTGATACCGTAAATGAACGGAGCCACCACACGGGATCGAGACCTTCTGCTGAGCAATTTCAGTACCGTCGCTTCCGATTAACGTCAGCTTGGTATTTGACGCTGGGTGCCACGGCGTCGAAGCGGGGTAGATCAGGTGGCAGATCGTATCCAGCGGCGCAAACCCCAGTCGTAAAAATAATCGTGTGCTTAGACCCGGTGGTGGTCCGTTATAAGATTGTGGTTCGTCGCGATAGGTCAACACGGTGTTGAAAATATGCGCACCGAAACTGGTTTCAGCGACGTGACCGGTTTCACTGTTTTCGTAGCGAAAAATGCTGTGGAGCCAGCCATCGGCGTCGCCGCCATCGGCAAAGTCATAGACCAGTTCGATATGACCGCTGTCGCTTGGTAGAGGTCCACCCCCTGTCAGGGACCGCCCGATGGCGAGCGCGGTTTTATGGTCGCGCGGCAACTTACCAAAATTATGACGTCCGACTTCCTGACCGGAGGCATCGATAATCAGGGCCGCGATCGGCAAGTTTTGTTGATCAGTGGCCATCGGCGTTGGCAGGACCTCACTGTCCCAAACCGCCATAGGCAGAATTGGCGCTGGCAGGATATATCCCTTGCCCATCAAATTGCCGAGCTCGGCGATGCCGGGATCTGGTTTCAGGTCGCTACGTTCAACATTTACATGCGCGATACGACGCGCATTTTGTGCCGACGTAATTTCGTAGCGTGGCCGAACGAAATGTTTCCCGGCCTGGACCTCAATTTGCGCAGGCCAACCGGCATTTGGCAGAATGTCATTAATAATCAGCCGTCGTGTTGCAAATCCGTCAATTGGCTCGTCCAGCCATATAATCTGATTGCTTCCCATCAGGTTGAGACCAACTTCTCCGGCCGGAATTGGCGAAGGATGTGAATTTTGAACCCACAGGGCGACTTCTTCACCATCGCGGGGTGCAGGTAAACCGGCATATAGATCAGACGGCCAGGCGTTGGCATCGTGCGTACAGGAAAGTTCCGTTCCGGCATCATTCCAGACATCGAGAGCGTATTTGACGATGTCGTGACCGGCGACACCAATGGCATGAATAAAGAGCTGGCCAGTGAAATCATCGAGATCGAATTGCTCGCGTACTGTTCGACTATCAATGGAGACGGATGCCGCGCCATCGCCGAGTTTTTCATCCCACTCCGCGAGAATGGTGCCGTCGTCACCAAACAGAATCAGATGGAACGAAATATCTTTGGCACCGTATCCCGACCAGTAATTGGCTGTCGCGACGCGTGTCCGGGCTCCGGCATCATCGCGAAAGAAAGCGAAGTTTGTCGCAAAATTTCGATTGTCGAGATAGACGCGTTGATTGGTCAGGAGGGCGTTGTCGAGGCGGCAATTGTCGAAACTGTATACAGAACATCCGTCGGGAAGCAGGTGCGCGATATGATCCTGCAGCTTTTGCGAATCGAAAGCCGCTATCAGTAAAGTCGTAGCCGTCGTGTTTTGTAGCTCGGTTACGGGCAGCGCTTTGTGTCCGGCGAGGACGCTGCCAATTCTGGCGCTATCCTGAACGTAAGATTGAACAATGTTGATGCCGGACAAGTCATAGAACTCGGTAAACCCCGAATAAAATCCGTGCGGGTCATAGACGGCAACTGGTCCAGCCTCGATTAGAGATTTAATGAGCGTCTGAGCCTTCTCGGCGGCCAACGGATGGCTGATTGCCTTGTAAAAGGAATTGCCGCCTTTGACGTTGCTAAAGGTTTCGATCGTTAGAGGCATTCTGTCTGGACCCTAACGTTACGCTGCCGAAAAAAGAGATTTAACCCGGGCCGAGAAGCGGTGACGGCGTTTTTCCCGTCGGACAACAGCCTCATCCGTGACCCAATTCAACTGTATGACACGGCGCTCTCCGACACAGGTTTCATGACCGTGAAAGGAGCGATCATCCCGTTTAAAGGCCAACAGGGTTCCGGCTTCCGGTGGAACCTCGGCGGCATAATCATCAAGTGATTTACTAGACCGTAAGACCCGCAGACGCCCGCCGTCCTGTGCCCATTCTGTGTTCATGTAAATCAGGACGGTGATGAGTTTGGTCTCGCTATCATTGTGAATCTTGCCGTCTTTGGCCTGGCAATGGCCGCGCGCGGTGATCATTGTTGGACGGCCTTCTAAATTCATACCAAACTTTTTTTCAAAGGCACGACGCATTTCAGGTCCTTCAAGCTCGGAAAGGAACGCCGCAAACGCCTTTCCAAACTCCAGCTCCTCCAGGGGAAAACTGCCTGCTTTGGCGATTCGCGGGTAGGCCTGGTCGATCTCTGGGATGGCTTCTGGCTTAATAAAGGCGGGAACGATCAAGAACTCATAGGGATCTTTTTCGAGCGGTGTGGCGTCAAAGCTGTCGAGATCGATCGCCGACATCGGTATTTCCTGAAGAACGGGCCATTATTTAATGACTGTCATAATGGTGCCGTTCGCAAAATTCAATTCCTATAGGCGTTCCAGGCTTTTTCAACGGCGACAGCGGCCAGCGTCATGTCGTCAGTTTCTGGATAATCCCAGTGCTCAATTTGGCCATTGAAGGGACGGGTTTTGCCTTGCCGCTCCAGCTCATGGTGGAAACGGCTGAATTTTGCTGATCCGCCTGACAGTTGGAAAACATGAACCGGTTTTCCAGTCGCCACCGCTTCTGAGACCATATTAACGGAATCTCCGGTAACCACGAAAGAATCTGCGAGGGCGAGGATGCCAAAATAGGGATTGTCCCCCGAACCATCCCATATATCGGCGGGCTGTTCGGACAGCGCGGTTTTTATAATTTTCAGATTTTCTGCGCCGGTCCGTCGCGACGGGGTAATCGCAAGACTACCGCCACTGGATTGCACTGCTTCCTTGAGAAGAGAGGCAAATTGCTCTGCATTTTCTTTTGTGAAGCGGTATTTCTTATTGGTGCCCCCGACCAGCACACCGATGAGCGGTTTCTTCAAATCCGCATAGCGCGATGAAAACGCTTTGCCCGCGTCTTCCAGCTTTTGCGGGGTTACACCGTGTAAGGCACCAGCGGTCGACACAATATTGCCCCCGACCAAACGGTCATGGGCGGGCGCAATAACAAGGTCGAAGCGTTTCAAATCGACAGTCGGGTTCTGAATTTGGACTGTTAAAGTCGATGGGTTGGCTTTTTTTATCGCGAGGGCCAGAGCGACCGTTTGGCGTCCGGTTGCGATCAGAATGTCGGGCCAGGGTGGTTCAAGGATATCCCCCGCCAGGCTGAGCGCTGAAAATGGTGAAATCCATAGCTGTGGTGGTAGTTTAGACCAGGGAAGGCGGGGCGATATTCGTTTTACAACCGGCGTTAACCCCAGTTTTTCAGCCAGCCCAACACATTGGCTTTCCATTCCCGCCTTGCCGTCGGTCAGGACCCAGCACTGTATTGTATTACTTAGCAAGTTGATTTCCGGTGTTCTTGCGAGAGTCGCCATCGGCGATGCGTTGAAATATAATGTCCCATACTTATAATATAATTACACAAAAAATAAATCGAACGAGAGGCAAACAATGGTGCAGGTTAAGCTTGATCGCATTGATCTCAAAATCCTGCGGGACTTACAGGATAACGGCAGAATGACAAATGTTGAACTCGCAAAACGGGTCGGCATTTCGCCGCCGCCCTGTCTCAGGCGTGTTCGGACCCTCGAACAAACCAACTGTATTCGAGGGTATCATGCCGATGTTAATCCTGCTGCGCTGGGATTTGGTGTAACGGTCTTCGCCCATGTTGGCTTACACAGTCAGGCGGAAGCCGATCTTGTGGCCTTTGAGGAGCTGGTCGGAAGTTGGCCAGAAGTGCGTGAATGTCACATGCTGGCAGGCGAAACGGACTTTTTGATCAAGATCGTCGCCACAGACTGGGACAGCTATCAGAAGTTCCTGACCAGCCGATTGACCCCTGCGCCTAATGTCAGCGTCGTAAAATCAGCCTTGGCCATTAGAACGGGGACCCACCGCCCTGGCGTGCCGATTGATGTTGAAGGAAGTTCTGCCGCGTAATCGTTGCTGGCGTTATTTAAATTTTACGTCGATGATTTCGTAACCTTTACTGCCACCAGGCGTAACGACCTCAACAGAATCGCCGACCGTTTTGCTGATCAAAGCACGTGCGAGAGGCGAGGTGATTGAAAGACGACCTTCTTTGATATCGGCTTCGTGTTCACCAACGATTTGATAGCTGGATTCCTCATCAGTATCTTCGTCGGCCAGCTTAACCTTGGCGCCGAATTTGACGATTTTTCCAGAGAGTTTTGACACATCGATAATGTCCGCATTGGCGATCTTGCTTTCGATCTCGCTGATACGGCCTTCGTTAAACGATTGGCGCTCTTTGGCAGCGTGATACTCCGCATTCTCAGAAAGGTCGCCATGCTCGCGGGCTGTCGCGATGGCCTTGATAATTGCGGGCCGCTCGACTGATTTGAGGCGTTTTAACTCCTCTTCAAGCCGCTCATAACCATCCAATGTCATGGGAACCTTATCCATGGTTCACCCCTTTTTGTTTACAAAAAAACGCACAGAAACACCGAGCCTACAATTAACGCTGTAGACGGTGTCTCGTCAGTTCTTCTCAGAACGAGTTCCCAAGATAAGACTGTAATGGCGTGACTTCAAGCGTTCCTGTACGCAAAGCAGCGATGGCGGCAACTGTGGCGCGTGCGCCGGCAACCGTGGTGTAGTAGGGTATCTTGTTCATAACAGCGGTTTCCCGCAGGCTACGGCTGTCCGAAATTTCTGCGGCGCCAGCGGCGGTATTAAAGACGATATCAACTCTGCCGTCTTTCATCGCATCGACGATATGTGGCTGACCATGCATGACCTTGTTGATCGGCTCAGCGTTAAGCCCGGCATCCTGGAGAGCCTTCGCCGTTCCCTCCGTTGCCAGGAGATCAAAACCCATTTCAGCCAGTTCCCGGGCAAGCTCGATCATGGCGGGTTTGTCAGCGTCTTTGACGGATAGAAAGGCTGTTCCCTTAGTTGGGATCGTCTGACCGGCGCCAAGCTGGGATTTGGCGAAGGCGTTGGCAAAATTGACATCTATCCCCATGACCTCGCCGGTTGATTTCATTTCCGGACCCAGCAACGTGTCGATGCCGCTAAACCGGGTGAACGGGAAGACAGCTTCTTTGACGGCAACATGTTTTCCATCCCCAAGAACGGGATATGATTTCAAAACCTGGGCCAGTGTTTCACCGGCCATAATGCGGGCGGCAGCTTTGGCAATCGGCACGCCAGTGGCTTTCGCAACGAAGGGCACCGTGCGGCTCGCTCGTGGATTGACTTCCAGAATATAGATGTCGTCGCCTTTTACGGCATACTGCACATTCATCAGCCCAACAACGTCGAGGCCCCGGGCAAGGGCAACGGTTTGACGCTCGATTTCTGTGACGGTCACGGGCGGAAGTGAATAGGGCGGCAGGGAGCAGGCTGAATCACCGGAATGAATGCCAGCCTCTTCGATATGTTCCATGATACCAGCGACATGGACATTGCCATCCTTGTCGGCCAGGGCATCGACATCAACTTCTATAGCGTCGCGTAAATAGGAATCGAGCAGTACGGGGTTGTCTTCCGAGACCCAGCTTGCTGCCTTCAGGTAACGCTGTAGGGCACCCTCGCCAAAAACGATTTCCATACCACGCCCGCCGAGAACATAGGAGGGTCGCATTACGACCGGGAAACCAATACGCTCGATAATCTTCATCGCTTCGGCTTCGCTGCTGGCCATCCCGTTCTCAGGCTGGCGAAGCTTGAGGTCATGCAGCAATTTCTGAAACCGTTCGCGATCTTCCGCCAGGTCGATGGCGTCCGGTGAGGTGCCGAGTACCGGTATATCGGCCGCTTCAATGGCCGCGGCGAGTTTTAAGGGTGTCTGGCCGCCAAACTGCAGGATGACGCCGAGGACGGTGCCGTTGTCCTGTTCGCGTCGGACAATTTCAATAACATCTTCAGCCGTCAAAGGTTCAAAATACAGCCGGTCTGAGGTGTCGTAATCGGTCGACACGGTTTCCGGATTGCAGTTGATCATAATGGCTTCGAAGCCCGCTTCGCGCAGCGCATAGACGGCATGGACACAGCAATAATCAAACTCGATACCCTGACCAATCCGATTGGGACCACCGCCCAGGATGATGACCTTTTGACGGTCACTGGGGTCCGCTTCGCATTCAGGTGGATTCAGGCCATCGCCTTCATAGGCGGAATACATATAGGGCGTTGTTGAAGGGATCTCAGCAGCGCAGGTATCAATCCGTTTGAAGACTGGCGTCACTTTCATTGTGCGTCGCGTCGCAGCAACCTTACTTTCATCACTCCCGGTGAGCTCGGCGAGCCGCGAGTCCGAGAAGCCCATCGATTTAAGCCGCATCATTTCTTCAGGACTTGTTGGCAGGCCATTTTGTTTGATCGATTGTTCTTCGGAAACAATGTCCTGAATTTGCCCCAGGAACCATGGGTCGAAATGACAGGCGCGTGCGATGTCGTCGAGTTCCAGCCCGTGACGGAAAGCCTGTGCGACAACCAGGATCCGGTTAGGTGATTGCACGGCAAGGGCGGCTCGGACAGCATCATCATCCAGCGGCTCGGACTCCTCTGCCCGCGGAATATCAACTTCATTTAGCCCGATCAGGCCGGTCTCCATTGAGCGCAATGCTTTTTGCAGGGATTCTGTAAAGTTTCGCCCGACGGCCATTGCTTCGCCAACGGACTTCATCGAGGTCGAGAGCAGGGCTTCGGCTTCGGGGAATTTTTCAAAGGTGAAGCGGGGCACCTTGGTGACGACATAATCGATGGTCGGTTCGAAAGAGGCCGGGGTGACGCCAGTAATATCGTTGTCCAGCTCGTCCAGCGTGTAACCAACGGCAAGCTTGGCAGCAACTTTAGCAATCGGAAAGCCGGTTGCCTTGGAGGCGAGGGCAGATGAACGTGACACCCGCGGATTCATTTCGATGATAACCATGCGGCCATCGGCGGGATTAACCGCGAACTGGACGTTTGAGCCGCCGGTATCGACCCCGATCTCGCGCAACACCGCCAGCGAGGCGTTCCGCATGATTTGATATTCTTTGTCCGTCAGGGTCAGGGCCGGGGCTACGGTGATGGAATCTCCGGTATGGATGCCCATCGGATCAATATTCTCGATCGAACAGATGATGATGCAGTTATCGGCGCTGTCACGCACGACCTCCATCTCATATTCTTTCCAGCCGAGGACTGATTCTTCAATCAAAACCGAGTGCGAGGGCGAGGCATCGAAACCGCTGCGCACGATATCGCGGAACTGCTCCTTGTTGTAGGCAATGCCGCCGCCGGTGCCGCCGAGCGTGAAGGATGGCCGGATAATGGCGGGGAGGCCAGTCAGCTCAAAGGCTTCCCAGGCCTGTTCCATCGTGGTGGCGACCAGACCCTTGGCACATTCCAGCCCGATTCCTTCCATTGCTTCCTTGAAGCGCTCGCGATCTTCAGCCTTGTCGATGGCATCGATACTGGCGCCGATCAGCTCTACTCCTTGTTTTTCCAACGTGCCGTCCTGTGCCAAAGCGAGGGCTGTGTTCAGCCCCGTTTGGCCGCCCATGGTTGGCAGCAGGGCGTCGGGCTTTTCGGCCTCGATTACGCGGGCCACGAATTCAGGGGTGATCGGTTCAATATAGGTCGCGTGCGCCAGATCCGGGTCGGTCATGATCGTGGCCGGATTGGAGTTGACCAGAATGATCCGGTAGCCCTCTGCCTTGAGCGCTTCACAGGCCTGGGTGCCGGAATAATCAAACTCACAGGCCTGGCCGATAACAATCGGTCCCGCGCCGATGATCAGGATGCTGTCGATATCTGTACGTTTAGGCATGTCTTAAACTTTTTGCCGCGCTTACCAGTATTGTGGCGAGCGAAGTGGTCAAGGCCGATGTTAAATGCAAGCTGTATTCTAGGATGTTTTCCACGACTCGGTGCGGCAGAGCAAGAACCAGTTTGGGGTTCCGTCAAAAAAATCGGGAATAAGAGGAAGAAGGGGGGACGCGGGCGCTATTCGCGCTGTGGAATTTTATCTTCTTGTCACAAAATAGAGTCTTTTTTCCTGTGTCAGTGATACAATAACGGCGTTATGAGTATTTCCCCTTCTTCCCAGACCAACGACTTGCCGCTCGATGCCAGCATGCTCGATGGCCTGCCCGATCCGGTTTTTCTGGTGGATCAGAAGCTCGTGATCGTCGATAGCAACCGCGCGGCACGTCATCTGCTTGGGTCAAATGCTCTCGGGAACAAACTAGAACAATCCTTGGACAATGCCGATGTGGCGAACGCCATCAAAAACTCCCTCGATGGCAATCCAGGGATCCGGCAAGAGGTGTTTTTTCCTTATCCGATTGCGCGAAATTTCGAGTTTATCGTCTGGCGACTGCCTGACCTGACCACGCCGGGGCCGGCCTGGGCGATGGTTGCCCTACATGACGTGACGGCCGCCAAAAAAGCCGATCAGATGCGGGCTGATTTCGTGGCCAATGTCAGCCATGAAATGCGCTCGCCCTTGTCATCGTTGCTCGGCTTTATTGAAACTTTGCGAGGTCCAGCGCGGGATGATCCGGAGGCGACAGAGCGTTTCCTGGGCATCATGGAAGCCGAAGCCCAGCGGATGACCCGGTTGATCAATGATCTCCTGGCATTGTCGAAAGTCGAGACGGAAGAACATATCCGACCCGAAAAAGTCATGGGGCTCGGGCCCGTTCTTGGCCAGGTCGCGGCCACTCAATCGGTACGGGCCAAAGAGCGGCATATGAAGATTGAGCTCGACATACCCAAGAATTTACCCGACGTCATAGGGGAAGCAGACGAACTCACACAGGTATTCCAGAACCTTGTCGCCAATGCCATAAATTATGGACGACCGGAGACGGCCGTCAGAGTAGAAGTCTCACTTCAAAACACTGTGCCTGGTACTGAAGACCCCGGCTTAGCGGTCGCCGTTATCAATCAAGGGGAAGGCATTCCCCCGACAGAAATTCCCCGTCTCACCGAACGCTTTTACCGGGCCGATAAAGGGCGATCCCGCAAGATGGGCGGCACGGGCCTCGGGCTCGCCATCGTTAAACATATTGTTGCCCGCCATCGCGGTCATCTCGATATTGAGAGTATTCCAGGCAAAGAGACCAGCTTTATCGTTTATCTGCCGCAGTCGGCTGCGTAATTCTGCCAGAAACCAACTGTCATAAAACTTTCACATAACTGTAACAAAACGGACTCCGGTTTTGGGTAGTTTCTCTCGCGTCGAACAATTGTGTTCGTCGATACGTATGTAAGAGAGAAATATTCAGATGATCAAACAATCCATCATTCTCGCCACAGCCGTTGTTGTTGGAACAGCTGGCATGGCGCAGGCCCGTGACCAGATCCGCATTGTCGGTTCATCAACGGTCTTTCCATTTGCGACCGCGGTTGCTGAACAGTTTGGCAAAACCACCAAATTCAAGACGCCGGTCATTGAGAGTACGGGTTCCGGTGGCGGCCTCAAGCTTTTTTGTGCTGGTGTGGGTGTCAAACACCCGGACATCACCAATGCGTCACGAAGGATTAAGATGTCTGAGGTCAAACGCTGCGCCAAGAATGGTGTCAGGGAGATCACTGAAGTGAAACTTGGGTTTGACGGGATTGTCCTTGCAAACTCGAGAAAAGCCCCACAAATCAAGCTTACCCAGAAACAGATTTTCCTGGCGCTAGCCATGAAGGTCCCGGCCAACGCTGATGGCAGCGCGCTGAAAGACAATCCCTATAAATTATGGAGCGATATCGATAGCAGCCTGCCTAAGAGCAAGATTGAAGTGCTCGGCCCACCCCCAACCTCTGGCACACGTGATGCCTTTGTCGAGCTTGCAATGGAAAGCGGCTGCAAAACCTTCAAGGCCATCAAAGCCATGAAGAAAAAGGACAAGAAAAAATACAAGGCAATCTGCCACGGCATCCGGGAAGATGGTGCCTTCGTTGAAGCCGGCGAAAATGACAATCTGATTGTTCAGAAACTGGTTGCCAATCCAGCGGCCTTTGGTGTGTTTGGTTTCGGCTTCCTCGATCAGAATGCCGATGCCCTACAAGGCTCCATCGTCAATGGGGTAGAACCAACTTTCGAGAACATCTCTGCTGGAAAGTACAAGATATCCCGGTCACTCTACTTCTATATCAAGAAGGCCCACACCGGTGTCATCCCTGGCATGACCGAATATGTCCGGGCCTTTACCAGTGAAAAGGCCTTCGGTCCCGAAGGGTACCTCGTTGATAAGGGACTTATCCCCTTATCCGATAAAGAGCGGAACGAAATCAGGAAATCGTCCCGCGCCTTTGTCCCGCTATCCATGTAGTCGGGCGTCCGACCGGCGGCCCGCCCCATTCAACCCCCCTGGGTCGCCGGTGCTTTTTTCTCGGTCCGTAAACGCTTCACACTGCCTTTAAAAGTTTCATTTTTATGTCGCCTTACGTCGCTGTCACCGTCCTTATTGTTCTTATCGCTTTTGGCCATTTTCTTGGCCGACGCCGGGCATTTCAGGCGGCGAACGGGTCCTACAAAATCCTTCACTCGCTGCCTCACT
>CALIBP010000290.1 GCA_938048165.1 uncultured Alphaproteobacteria bacterium
CTTGCCTGAGGGGGGCAACTTTGGTCGCTGACGCCAAAGACACAAATTGTAAATGTTTGTGCCTTTAAGTTTGCGATCGATGGAGGTTTATGGATGACCACGCTCTCTGGTCCGGGCAGTATTCGTACACTTGGACGTAAAACTTTTGGCGCAGCCCTGTTGGCCGCGTTGGCAAGCTTTGCCGCGCCGACTGATGGGTTCGCAAGCGGATCTGATTTCCTGAAATCGCGCGGATTGGGAACGGCTCCGCCGGGCGCGCAACGCCTGTGTTCCACCTATAGCTGGGCCTGTGCGCGTGGATCTTCCAGCGGCACTGTCACGCAGGGACAGATGCAGGTCGTGCGTGCCGTGAACTCGCAGATAAATCGATCAACACCGGCAATTGAAGACAGTCAGCAATATGGCGAGGCCGAGCGTTGGGCAATACCAACAAGCCGAGGCGGCGATTGCGAAGACTACGCTTTGGCCAAGAAACGCGCCCTGATTGGCAAGGGCATTAACCCTCAGCGTTTATTGATCGCGACGGTTCTAGATCGAAGCAGACGCCCGCATGCGGTGTTGGTTGTGCGCACGGAACAAGGCGACATGGTTTTGGATAACGTTACCAATTCGATCCGGAACTGGCGGGACACCCGATATGTGTTCTTGCGGATGCAAGACCCTAACAAACCGTCACGATGGGTGAATGTCATCGCCGGAGGATGAATGGGGCTGAAGTTCGCCCAAAGCGTTTCGGTTATAACCTGACGCAGGGGAAAACCGAAGCGCAGTGCAAGATTTCTGTATTGCGGGCGTTTCACGACAAGCTTGTGTCTCAAGTTTATCCCGAAACGCATTAGGTTTGCGGTACAGCAATCAGATCAAGCAATAGAAAGGGTGCGGCTGTGCTCTTTTTTTGTCAGATACACATGACTTAGCCGCTCCCACCGCCGGTCGGGCTTCTTCATGGTGTACAGCTCCTACAAACACAGGGCTAAAACTGATTCACAACGAAATAACCCGGCAAGAGAACACTTCTTGCCGGGTTAATTTTTTGTAATTTCTCTTTCCGCCCGTAATCAGGGGCTAAAGATATCAGCGGTCGTCGTCATCCTTGCCCGATTTGCCGGGTACGCCATCGCCACCGCCGTTACCGATGCCATTGTCGCCTTGTGGGCCACCACGGCCATCGCCGGTTCCGTCGCCATCACCATCGGTGCCATCGTCGTCATCGCCAGTTCCGTCGCCGTCACCATCGGTACCGTCGCCGTCACCATCGGTGCCATCTCCGTCACCATCGGTGCCATCTCCGTCACCGTCGCCGTCACCGTCACCGTCGCCGTCTCCGGTTGGATCCGGATTGTCGCCGGGTTCACCAGGATCCGGGTTGTCACCGGGTTCACCGGGATCCGGATTGTCACCCGGGTCACCCGGATCTGGGTTGTCCCCATCACCCGGACCATCTCCTCCGCCGTCATCAGGACCTTCACCTGGTCCGGGTCGCGGAACGAGTTTCGGAATTTTGCCATCCTTGTCGCGGTGCGAAGGCGGCGGCACGACCGTCGTTGCCGTCGGTAGCGCGTTCAGCGCGTCGGCGAATGCCGGACATTCTTGCGTAACATCAGCAAGAACGTTCAGAAACTCATCCTGACGCTGGATATAGCGAAGCATCTGCATTGTGACGACTTCGCATTTGCAAAGCACATCGGTTTCCAGCGATAGTTTCGCTGTTGACACATTACAGTATTGCTTTGCATGCGCGATCTGTGTGGATCCCCCCCAGACCGCACCAGCCATTGCAAGCGCGGCCAGCGCTGTCTTACGTGTAAGCATTTTTCACCCCTCTTAAAGTACTGCTTCACAAAATTCGTTGGTCAAAAAAGACACTAACTTGAGTCAAATAATGTTCAGTTTGGCACAGAAAACGGGAAATTGCCACAATTGAGTTTAAAATGTGTCCAGAATGCGACCAAGTCGTCTTGGGCGCAGCAGAAAATCTTGCGTTAGATAGGGGATTGTGTGAACCGAGAGGGAGAGTTCGCGGTTATAAATTGCAAGATCGAAACACGGGCGGTCATATTCTGATTGAGAAACCCGGGGCGAGTTATGTCACGCAATTTCAGCCCAGCGTCTCTTTTTCCAAAAGACGTCGGAGAGTGTCACGACCGCGCGCCTCTGCCCGACGGATGCGGACGGCTGTCATGAATGCTTCTTCTAGTGTGGTAGATGACGCACCGATGGTCTTCTTGACCTCGTCCACCAATGCGTCATTTCCGGTCATCCGCGCGGCATCAAGAACTTCTTGTGCCAGTTTGTCGGCGACTTGTTCCAGCAGATCCATCAGGGCCTCAGCGCGTGGTCTCGGTCAGGCGGCGGCGGACATATTCGTCCACATGGGTGATCATCGTGTCCATGTGGTCATCTTCGAAAAAGTGACCAGATCCCGGGATCTCTTCATGGGTGACGGTGATGCCTTTTTGTTCGTGCAGCTTGTTGACCAGCGTGTGCGTGTCAGCCGGCGGCGCAACACGGTCTGCCGTGCCGTTGATGATCAGACCAGAGCTGGGGCAGGGTGCCAGGAAGCTGAAGTCATACATGTTTGCGGGCGGACTAACCGAGACGAAGCCGGTGATTTCTGGACGGCGCATCAAAAGCTGCATGCCGATCCATGCCCCGAACGAGAACCCGGCAACCCAGCAATGCTTGGCGTTTTGGTTCATCGATTGCAGGTAGTCCAGTGCCGAGGCCGCATCCGACAGCTCGCCCACGCCTTGGTCGTATTCGCCCTGGCT
>CALIBP010000291.1 GCA_938048165.1 uncultured Alphaproteobacteria bacterium
ATCAGTCGTCCACCACGGCCCAGCCGCCGCGAAAACAGAGCTCGAAGAGGCGAAAACACCCCATAATGTAAGAAAAATGCCGCCTAATCGCCGAAACACAGATATTTGCCTTAAAATTGCCAAAGCTTTTCGTTAGTGAATCACTGTTAGGATATTATATAGGCATGGACGCGTAACTTATCGGTAAAATGTGCGTGTTCGGACGATTCCGGTTAGACTGCCATACCCATATGGAAATTGCATGACTGACACACAAAAAGACGAAGACACCTCAGCCTATTTGACCGGCAACCTGCTGATCGCCATGCCGCAGATGCGGGATGACCGGTTTACGCGCTCTGTTGTCTATGTTTGCGCCCACACGTCGGATGGCGCGATGGGTCTGGTAATCAACAAAATCGTCGAAAGCGTCAGCTTCCCGGAGCTACTGGATCAACTCAATATCGATTCTGGTTCTAAAAACCAGGAAATCCGCGTTCATTTTGGCGGGCCGGTAGAAACCGGTCGCGGTTTTGTTCTGCACTCCGCCGATTACGTACAGGACGCGACGTTGGTCATCGATGACAGTGTCGCCCTGACAGCAACCGTTGATATCCTGAAATCCATCGCTGATGGCGACGGTCCCGAAAAAAGCATACTCGCCCTCGGCTATGCCGGTTGGGCCCCCGGGCAGCTCGATCAGGAAATCCAGGCCAATGGCTGGCTCAGCGTACCGGCGGACAACAATCTCGTCTTCGGCGTTGACCCTGACAGCAAATGGGAAAAGGCAATGGGCAAGATCGGCATTGATTTCAATATGCTGTCCGGCGATGCCGGTCACGCCTAGTTTGCAATCTCAGGCGGCTCTCAGGCGATTGGCAATTTCGTCGTAACTCGGTAACCGGCCAACCGGACCAATTGCGGCCACCGTCGGATCGCTCGAAAGCAACCGGCTAATCGCTCGCTCAATATCCGTACAGCTGAGGGCGTCAACCTTCTCCATTAATTCCTCGATTGGCAAAACGCGGCCAAAGACAGCGATTTGTCGGGCGATTTGTTCAGCCCGCGCCGCTGTGCTCTCAAGCGACATCACGATACCGGTCCGCATTTGTGCCCGCGCCCGCCCAAGTTCTTTCTCTTCAATTGAACTCGTCGATTTGATCAGCTCGTCACACAAAACCGGTACCAGCTCTGCCAGCCCCTGTTCACCCGTGCCGGCATAGATGCCAAAGAGTCCGCCATCCGCATAAGCTGAGTTAAAACCATAAATCGAATAAACCAGACCTCGCTTTTCGCGAATTTCCTGGAACAGCCGAGACGACATGCCGCCCGCCAGCGTCGAAGCCGCTACCGCAATGGAATAATAGTCAGGATCGTGGAAACCGGCTGATTCAAATCCGAGAACAAAATGCACCTGCTCCAGATCTCTCGTCTCACGACGGTCCCCACCCTTGTAAAGCGCTGCTGCAGGTTGCTCGACGATACCCGCTTCTACCCCGGCAAACTGCGCCTCAACCATCGCGACAATCGCGTGATGGTCGAGCTTGCCCGCAGCCGAAAAGATCATTCGGGACGGCGTATAGTGTGTGCCCATATAGCCCATCAACGTATCGCGGGTCATGCTGGCAACAATCTCGGGTGGTCCAAGAACCGGGCGACCGAGCGGTTGATCCGGAAAAGCCGTGCTCTGGAAGTGATCAAAAACGATGTCGTCAGGCGTGTCGAATGCCTGCCCTATTTCCTGCAAGACGACTTCGCGCTCGCGCTCGAGCTCCTGCTGATCAAAGATCGAGTTTTGTAAAATATCGCCAATGATATCGATCGCAACATCGACATTGTCTTTCAGGATTGTTGCGTGAAAGGCGGTTATTTCACGCGACGTAAAAGCATTTAGATGTCCGCCCACCGCTTCAATTTCTTCTGCGATATCGCGCGCAGACCGCTGTTTCGTGCCCTTAAAGGCCATATGCTCCAGGAGATGTGAGACGCCGTTATTGGCCGCGGTCTCAAAGCGCGCCCCCGCCTGCACCCAGACACCGAGCGACACTGTCTCCACTGTCTCCAATCGGTCAGTGACAACAGTCATACCGTTAGCCAGCCTGGTTACTTCAACCGTCATCTATTGTTTGCCCGATCTCGTACAAAGGCCTGAACCTTTGCCAAATCATTTGGCAAGGTGTCCAGACGTTCAGGTCTCTCCAATAGGTCTACCAGACCCGCTGGCAGTGAAGGTCTGAGGCCAATCGCCGCTTCGACAGCGTCTGGAAATTTAGCCGGATGCGCCGTCGACAACGCTACCACCGGCACAGACGGATCAAGCGCACTGGCAGTTGCGGCATGTATACCCGTCGCCGTGTGGGGATCGACGATCATACCGCTGTTTTTATAGGTTGCCGCAATCTGCGCTTTAATCCCATCATCATCAAGACGGGCTGCAGAAAACAATTCGCGCGCCTTTTCCAGCACATCGCTCGTCACTGTCATGGAGCCGCTTTCGCGAAAACCGGTCATCGCCTGGCTGATCACCCGACCATCACGGCCATACAAGTCAAACAGCAGTCGCTCAAAATTGCTCGATACCTGAATATCCATCGCCGGACTCAGGCTTGGCACGACTTCCCGGGCATCCATAGTACCGGTTTCCATAAAGCGCGTTAAAATATCATTGGTATTGGTGCCGATGATCAGGCGCTCAATCGGCAAGCCAATTCTGGAGGCCACATAGCCTGCAAATATGTCGCCAAAATTTCCTGTTGGGACAGCATAAGCGATGGAACGATCAGGCGCACCGAGGCTCAAAGCGGAAGACACGTAATAAACAACCTGTGCCATTATCCGGGCCCAGTTTATGGAATTCACCGCCGAGAGATTCTGCTGCGACCGGAACGCTTCGTCATTGAACATTTCTTTGACGAGGTCCTGACAGTCATCAAACGTGCCTTCAATCGCGATATTGTGGACATTCGATTCCTGAACCGTCGTCATCTGACAGCGTTGGATATCTGATACCCGGCCTTTTGGATGAAGAATAAAAATTTCAATGGCTTCGCGGCCTCGGCAGGCTTCAATTGCCGCGGAACCGGTATCCCCTGAAGTCGCACCGACAATCGTGATCCGATCACCACGCCACGCCAGAATATAATCAAACAAACGACCAAGAACCTGAAGCGCGAAGTCTTTAAAGGCCAGCGTGGGCCCGTGAAATAGTTCGAGCAAAAAGAAATTACTGTCGAGCTGCTGTAATGGTGCCACGGCGTCATGGCTGAAGCTGTTATATGAGTCATCGATGAGTGTCTTGAGCGACGCATCATCGATAGCACCGTCAACAAATAGCTGCATTATTTGAAAGGCGATGTCAGCATAGGAAAGACTACGCATTGCGCGTAGCTGAGCTGCCGAGAATTGCGGCCACTCTTCGGGCACGTAGAGACCACCATCACGGGCAAGCCCGGCGAGGACAGCATCTTCAAATTCAAGGACCGGCGCAGCGCCCCTTGTGCTCACGTAACGCAATTCATTCTCCTATGCTCAATCCCGTCTTGTACGGGGTTTTGAGGGCGGCACAGACTATCGGCGAAGCACGGGCGGAGCAATACATTGCGACAGGTCTTTTCAGCCGTCAGCTTAGTTAAGATAACGGGCCTTCAGGTGAGATTTAAAGGCTTTGGTACCAAGCGGCGCACCGGTGGCTTCAATCAGAATTTCATCGGTCGTCCCAAAAGAACCTTTACCGTGAATATTCACCCGCAACCAGGACATCAGCGGCGCGAAATCGCCATCGGAAATCCCAGCCTTTATTGAACCATCCGCCGCGCAGGCGGCCTGGAATATCTGCGCGGCCGCCAGAGCCCCCATCGTATAGGTCGGGAAATACCCAAAGGCACCATCAAACCAGTGAATATCCTGCAGGCAACCTACCCGGTCACTTTCCGGGACAATTCCAAGTAATTCCTTCATACCATCATTCCACGCGCTCGGCAGATCAACGATCTCCATATCACCCGCTATCAGCGCCCGTTCGAGCCGGTAGCGCAGAATGACATGGGCGGGATAGGTAACCTCATCGGCATCAACCCGGATAAAACCGCGCTCGACCCTTGCCTGTAATCTCTGCATGTTTTCTGGCGACCAAGCCGCCCCCGTGCCGCCAAATGCCGCCTGCATAACCGGAGCCGCAAAGGTCAGAAACTCAATGCCGCGACAGACCTGCATCTCAACCAGAAGCGACTGACTTTCATGCAGGGCCATCCCACGGGCCTGTCCAACCGGCTGCAACCGCCAGTCCGCCGGCAACCCGCGTTCATACATTGCATGGCCGGTTTCGTGTAAAACCCCCATCAGGCTTTGGGCAAAATCATCTTCCTCATAGCGCGTGGTAATTCGGACATCGTCCGGCACCCCACCGCAAAACGGATGAAGGCTTATATCCAGCCGCCCATGATCGAAATCAAAACCGACATGTTCCATCAGCTTGGCCGCCAGACTGCGCTGCGCTTCAAGGTCAAAGGGCCCTTGCGGCAGGAGTGGATCACCCGCTGCCGTCTGGTGCGCCAGCGCATTATCCAGAAAATCTGGCAGAAATTCCGCGAGATCATCGAACAGGTGATCTATGTCAGCAATCCGCGTTTCCGGTTCGAACTGGTCGAGCAAGGCTTCATATGGTGCGACACCAAGAATAGAGGCCTTTGTCTGGGCCTTTTGCCGAACCAGATCCAACACTTCAGCAAGCGATTCTGAAACGGCGGCGAAATTACCCTTTGGCCGGGCCTCGCGCCAGATCATTTCGCAGCGGCTCGACGCCTTGCTGAGGGCTTCTACCAGATCACCCTCAACGGCATTCGCGTGACGCCAGCGACGACGCATCTCGCGCAAATTAGCAGCCTGCCAGCCATCCGATGGCGGAGAGTCTTCAGCAGCATCGAGCAAACTTGCCAGTGAAGGGTCGGTCAGCAAGCCGTGAATCGTGAGTTTCATGGCCGCCAGCTGTTCGGCACGCGATTCTGCACCACCTTTTGGCATAATCACCGACATATCCCAATGCAGGATGCCTTCTGCTTCTTCCAGCGCGCCAATGCGCCGAAAGCGGGTTTCAAGCTCTGTATAGGGATTCATGGGACCTTCTTCATCGTCAATTTATCGAACGCATCAATACATAATGGTACTACCGCTTCGGGTCCAATATGTGGTTGAATACACTAGATTACTTGCTAAGCGCGCACGAGCAATTTCATGACCGCCACTGTGAGCCCGACGGGAAAACCGACGACACCAAAAGAAGTTGGCGGAGCCAGCTGGCCAACTGGACAGTCGGAGATCGATGCCTGGACCGATAAGTATTTTTCCCGAACCAAACAGGCTGTCGCCAAGTTCGGCGACGCCCAGGTTACCTACGCCTTGTTTATGCGTCGCCCGGTGGTTTCGGCGCCACGGCTGGCGCTCGATTGGCTGCAGGCGGTTGCCGCAGAACGGGGCACGAGCTTTGAAATCGACCTAAGATATAAAGAGGGTAAATGGGTCGGCGCTGGTGAACCTATCGCCTACGTGACCGGCTCTTTTTCTCAGCTTGTCGATCTTGAGACATTGCTTTTGCAAAAACTCGGCCCAGCCTGTGTCGCCGCCTATAACGCCTATTCAATGTGTTCCGATCTGCCCAAGGTCGCCTTTATGGCGATGGACGCGCGTCACTGCGCTGGTACCAGCATGGCCGAGATGATGGCCTACGCCGCCTCCGTAGGATCTGCCAAAGCCCGCAAGAAAGTTGGCGCTATTGGCTTCATTGGCAACGCCACGGATGCCACGGCACATTATTTCGGTGAAGAAGACGGCAAGGGTACGATGCCGCATGCCTTTATCGGCTATGCCGGCAGCACATTGCGGGCAGCGGAAATGTTCCGTGAAGCCTTTCCTGACATGCCAATGACGGTGCTGGTCGACTATTTTGGACAGGAAGTCACCGACACGCTCGCTGTCTGCAAGAAATTCCCCGAGCTTGTCGAACAGGGACAGCTCTCGTTCCGGCTCGACACGCCAGGCAGTCGTTATATCGAAGGTCTCGATCCGGCGGCATCCTATGCTGTACTGGAACGTCATGTGCCGGAGGTTGTTCGCGGCTATCGTTCAGAAGCCCAGCTTTCCTATCTGGTTGGTGCCGGGGTTTCTGCAGCGGCTATCTGGCGGATGCGCGAGGTGCTCGATAGTGAAGGGTTTAAAAACGCCAAGATTGTTGCCTCCAGTGGGTTTGGGCCCGCCAAGTGCCATCTATTTGCCGAAGCGCAAGCCCCGGTTGATGTCATCGGTACCGGCAGTTATCTGCCAACAACCTGGAGTGAAACCTACGCCACCGCCGATATCATCGAGTATGATGGAACCGCCCGGGTCAAGCTTGGCCGGGAGTTCCTTCTGCGTCGCTAGCCGCCTCTTTATTGGCCGCTTCGCGATAGAGGACGTAGTACGAGCTGGCAAAAATCATCCCCGCTCCCAGCCAGGTCCACGGTGATGGCAATTCAGCAAATAAAATATAGGCAAACAACACGCTCGCCGGGAGCCTGACAAAGTTAAAAGGCTGCACGACACGCGCATCGGCGGCCCGCACTGAATAGGCGTGGCACAAACCTGCCACGAGTTGAAGTGTACCGAGAGCGAGGATCAAAGGGACGTCAGCCCATGTCGGGGTTACCCAGACAAACAACGCCGGACCAAGCGCCAACGGCAAGGCCAGCAACTGCCCATAGAACGTTATCTGGGCCGGCGTATCGGTCTGAGACAGGTTTTTGATACAGATATTTACCGCAGAATAGGCAACAGCCGTCACCAGAACCGCAGCAGCCGCCAGGGAGAGTGCGATGATCCCGGGCCGCAGAATGACCAGGGCACCGATAAAGGCAACACCACAGGCAATCCACGCCTCTTTTCCCGCCCGTTCTTTCAGGAGCAGGACAGCCATCACGATGGTTATGATCGGTACCAAAAACAGCAGGGCATAGACCTCACCAATCGGCATATTGGCCAGGCCATAGAAGACGCACACCATCCCTGTATAGCTGAGTACGGTTCTGACCAGATAGAGTGGTAACCGGGTTGTCGATAAGGTTCCAAGCCGCGCCGTCCGAAACATCCATGGTCCGAGGAGAAGCAACCCGACCGCGCTGCGAAAAAACACCAGCTGAAATGTGTTGTAGGTGCCGGATAGCTCGCGGATACAGACGGCGGACAGACCGATCATCACCGACGCCGCACACATCCATAATGCCCCCCGCACGGCCGACTGCTTCCAGAAAGCTGCGGCAAGCACTAGCGGCGCCCCTGCCACCAATAAACGGCTGCAATCACCAGCAACCCAAGTGCCATGCCGTACCAGGTCAATACATATTGCAAATGATTATTAGTCGGCATTCTGATTCCGCCGCCGCCTATCGGAAAACCGCCAGGGTTGGGAGATGCGTCAGCAACCACCCAGTAATCAGCGACCTTCTGCAATTGCAACTTTTTTGCCATTTCAGTCGGTGAAACCCGAAACCACTGGTTCTTTTGTGGATCATTAGCATGTTCAAAATGATTTAGTTTGCGAGGCAAACCCGCCGTCCCCACAATGGAGACATCGCCCCGCCTCTGGGCCTCCTGCCGCTTGGCGGGATGTTTGCGCGCCTCGGGAACCCAGCCGCGATCAACTAAAACGATCTCACCTGATGGGTATTCCAATGGTGTAACAACATGCCAGCCGGGTCGCCCCCGAAAGGAACGCGGGCCGACAAAAGCTTCTTTGTCATGGAGAAAACGACCACTCACTACCACCCGCCGAAAGGCTTCCGGTTTGGTCTTGCCAGGCTGTACAATCTGGATTGGTGCTAAGGCAAGTTTAGCCTGCCGTTCCGCGATAAGACCTTCTTTCCATTCCAATCGTTGAAGCTGCCAGGTCCCTAATCCAATA
>CALIBP010000292.1 GCA_938048165.1 uncultured Alphaproteobacteria bacterium
TTTACCCCGGGGTTTCGTTTATTCTGCCGATCATCGCGCTGCTCTCCATCTAAATCCAACAAAGGTAGAGCGCGGGGAGCTGTATCTGCCCACAGCTGACGGTGTAATGATCGTAGAGGCAGAAATTTCCGAAATTAAAGACTGGGCAGCGGCGGTAGGTGGTGACTTGCCAAAGGTCATTGCGGCGCTGATTGAGGGGGTATCGCATCCGTGTCGAACCTTCGCCGGGCTTTTTCTTTCGGAACCTATTGTGATGGGGGTTGTGAATGTTACGCCTGACAGCTTCCATGATGGTGGACGTTTTAAAAAACCTGAAGGTGCGATCTCCCACGGTCTCGCCTTGATCAAAGCAGGGGCGAAAATTCTAGATATCGGTGGCGAGTCGACCCGGCCGGGTGCGAAGCCTGTATCCGTCGAGGAGGAGATTGATCGGGTTTTGCCCATTATTGAGAATGTTGTTGGGCAAGGAGCCGTGATTTCGATTGATACAAGACGTGTTGCGGTCATGCAGGCCGCACTCGCAGCCGGCGCCTCAATCGTCAATGACGTGACGGCCCTGAGTGGAGCAGGAGCGGTTGAAGCGGTTCGAGACGCGGGGGCATCCGTTATTTTGATGCACATGCAGGGTAGTCCTCAAACCATGCAGGCCGACCCGTCTTACGATCACGCACCTTATGAAGTTGCTGCCTATCTGGCCAATCGCGTCGAGGGCTGCGAACGGCTAGGGCTGTCACGCGACAGGATCGCGGTAGATCCGGGGATCGGTTTTGGTAAGTCGGATACCCATAATTTTGCGATTTTGAACGCCCTGGCCATGTTGCATGGAATTGGGACGCCAGTCGTTCTTGGCGCATCGCGCAAGAGCTTTATCGGGCGGACGGCTGGAGTACAGAACACGGATGATCGCCTGCCTGGCACGATCGCGGCGACACTTCATGCGGTGAGGCAAGGCGTTCAAATCCACCGGGTTCATGATGCCGCTGAAATCAGGCAAGCGCTGGAGATTTGGCGACTTTGTGGGGATACAACCGGGTAGGTGGCAAGCAAGTGTTTGCTGTTACCTTTACAGCCAGCCACACGACGCGTAAAAATTCTCTCACCCCTTAAAGGGACGGGAAACAGGTTAAATGGCGCGTAAACTCTTTGGGACGGACGGCATCCGCGGTACCGCAAATATTGATCCGATGACGGCGGAAGTCGCTCTAAAGGTTGGTATGGCGGCGGGCCAGATTTTTACGCGTGGTGACCATCGTCATACGGTTGTTATTGGCAAGGATACGCGACTGTCCGGCTATATGCTGGAACCTGCGCTGACGGCCGGATTTATCGGCATGGGCATGGATGTGATCATGGTGGGGCCCATGCCGACACCAGCCATTGCCATGTTGACCCGAAGCCTGCGGGCGGATCTCGGTGTGATGATTTCGGCGTCGCATAATTCATTTGAAGATAACGGCATTAAGCTGTTCGGGCCGGACGGCTACAAGCTGTCTGACGCTACCGAAGCCCAGATCGAAGCATTGGTCGCTGATGCGACTACAAGTGAATTAGTGCCTGCAGCTAAGTTGGGTCGGGCGAAGCGTTTGGAAGACGCCGAAGGCCGCTATATCGAATTTGCCAAGAATACCTTTCCAAAAGGTCTTAGGCTCGATGGGCTTAAAATTGTCATCGATTGCGCCAATGGTGCCGCTTATAAGGCAGCGCCGGCGGCGCTGTGGGAGTTAGGCGCTGATGTTGTCCGGCTTGGCGTATCGCCGGATGGATTCAATATTAATAAGGATTGCGGCAGCACCAATACAGACCTAATGCGGGAATCTGTTGTCATGCAGGGAGCCGATCTTGGCATCGCGCTGGATGGTGACGCTGATCGGGTGATCATCGCTGATGAGAAAGGCGACATTGTAGATGGCGATCAAATTATGGCGTTGGTGGCGGAATCCTGGCGCCGTAGCACGCGTTTGCTTGGCGGTGGTATTGTCAGCACAGTGATGTCCAATCTCGGACTGGAGAAATATCTCGAAACAATCGGGCTTTCTCTAATTAGGACCCAGGTCGGGGACCGCTATGTTGTAGAGCATATGCGGCAGAATGGATTTAACGTCGGTGGTGAACAGTCCGGCCATA
This sequence comes from uncultured Alphaproteobacteria bacterium, assembly GCA_938048165.1. GTDB lineage: Bacteria > Pseudomonadota > Alphaproteobacteria > MPNO01 > UBA2964 > UBA2964. The sequence continues at coordinate 2,125 of CALIBP010000292.1, forward strand.
TTGTCCTCAACGAGTATAATACGACGGGCGATGGGTTGATCGCCGTCCTGGAAGTTCTGGCTGTGCTTGTTCAGTCCGGAAAGAAATCCAGTGAGGTTTGTCGGCTTTTTGACCCGTACCCGCAATTATTGCGCAATGTCCGGTTTAATGGCGCGTCGCCGCTCGAGGCGAAACCTGTGAAGGAAGCCGTTAAGGACGGTGAAGCACGTCTAGGTGACTCAGGTCGTTTATTAATCCGGCCTTCCGGCACTGAACCGTTGATTCGCGTCATGGCCGAGGGCGAGGATGAAAAATTGATCGCCGAAATTGTCGATGATATTTGCACCGTGGTTGAACAGGCGGCTGGGTAGAGGCAGAAGATGGTTGGGCGTGTTCTGATTGTAGCGGGTTCAGACTCAGGTGGTGGTGCTGGTATCCAGGCTGACATAAAGTCCGTTAGCGCGCTTGGGGCCTTCGCGACGACAGCGATCACCGCTTTGACGGCGCAAAACACGCTGGGGGTCCATGGGGTCATGCCGGTGCCGGTGGAGTTCATAGATCAGCAAATGAATGTGGTTTTGACTGATATAGGGGCCGACTGCATCAAGACCGGGATGCTTCACAATAGTTCGGTTATTGAAACAGTCGTTGCCGCGCTGGAACGTGACGCAGCTGACACGCCTCTGGTTGTTGATCCGGTGATGGTCGCGAAAGGAGGGGCAGCCCTATTGCAGGACGAAGGTGTTACGACACTCCGAAGCAGGCTGGTGCCTCGCGCCACACTGCTAACGCCAAATGTTCCGGAAGCTGAAGCATTGGCAGGGAGAACCCTAAAAGGCGAAGACGATATGGAAGCGCTTGGCCGCGTTCTGTTTGAGCTTGGGCCACAGGCGGTTCTGTTAAAGGGCGGTCACATGGATGGTCCCGTGGTACGCGATATGCTTATTACGGAGAACGGAATACGCTATTACGAAAACCCCCGCATAGAGACACTTCACACGCATGGCACTGGCTGTACACTTGCTTCTTCGACGGCTGCGGGTATTGCAAAAGGGCTGGAAATTGAAGATGCCGTTGCCCAGGCCGAAGCCTTTTTACATAAGGCGATTGAGACAGCGCCCGGGCTCGGTAGTGGTCACGGCCCGGTTAATCACCTGCATACTGTCCGGACCCTTTAGGCCCAACATCTAATTCAAATTTTGATTTGTTTTACCGACCGGTTTTCTTGTCCGGGGAAAGATTGCTGCTTTTGCGGAATTTTTCGCGATCATTGTCATTAATCATACCGAGAATGACCTTGCGATACCCCTCGACAGCTTCAGCACCAGCGGCGCGATAAGCGCGGGCGATACGGTCGCGCTGGTTTTGGGAAAGCTGTTTCTCCAGCGTTACGCCTTTTTCGGTGAGCTCCAGCAAGCGCTGGCGGCGATCACGCGTTCCAGGCTTTTGGGTAATAAATTCTTCGCGAACAAGCTGGCTTAAAACGCGCGACAGGCTTTGCTTGGTGATCTGCAGAATATCGAGGAGGTCCGAAACGGTAATGCCGGGATTGCGACCGACAAAATAAATCACTCGATGATGAGCCCGCCCAAATCCGTACTCCGCCAACATGGCGTCCGGTTCGGCGGTGAAATCACGATAGGCATAGAAGATGAGTTCCATACCCTGACGCAACTCTTCGTCACGCAGGAACAGCGGATTGGCGCCTGATTTTACGTCAGTCATGTTGACATATATGAACGCGAATGATACGCAGAGCAACCTGAAAATGGAGCGCAAGACGCTTTTAATCAGGATAACAAAAAGGTCATTCCGCAATGCTGAACTTCGACGATCAAGACGGACAAATTTGGTATGATGGCGCGTTGCATGATTGGCGCGACATAAAACTTCATGTTCTAAGCCATGGTTTGCACTATGGCAGCTGTGTCTTTGAGGGCGAGCGGGTCTATAACGGTCGCGTCTTTAAACTGCGCGAACATAGCGAACGTCTGATCAAGTCCGCTGAAACACTTGGTTTCGAAATTCCATATTCTCTGGAGGAAATCGAACAGGCGACATTGGCCACTGTGGAAGCACAGGGCTATGCTGATGCCTATGTGCGACCAGTCGCATGGCGCGGTAGTGAAATGATGGGGGTTTCAGCCCAGCAATCGAAAATTCATCTGTCGATTGCGGTTTGGGAGTGGCCTTCCTACTTTTCGCCGGAAGCCCGTATGCAAGGCATCAAATTAAAATGGGCACCCTATAAGCGCCCTTCACCAGAATGCGCGCCGGTTCATTCCAAGGCTGCTGGACTTTATATGATATGTACCCTGTCAAAACATGCGGCTGAAGCCGATGGATTTGACGACGCGTTGATGCTCGACTGGCGCGGTCAGATAGCCGAGACAACTGGCGCGAATATATTTCTGGTCATGGATGGCGTTATCCATACGCCGACCCCGGACTGTTTTCTCGACGGGATCACGCGTCGCTCCGTGATGGCGCTGGCCCGCAATCATGGAATTGAAATTATCGAACGAGCGATTATGCCTGATGAATTGGCAAAGGCGGATGAGATCTTTGTCACCGGAACGGCGGCAGAGGTAACCCCCGTTGGACAGATCGATGACATGAAATTCTCTGTCGGCCCGATTACCAAAACCTTGCTGGAAGATTATGACCGTCTGGTCCGAGAGCCCGCGGATGCGGCAAGTTCCGCCGCCTGACGTCCTGTAGTTTCTTTGATTTATTTAGCGCGGTCCCAGCGGTCGGCCGCATCGTCGTCTGAATTGCGGGCGGCGACCCAGTTTTCGCCGCTGTCGGATTCTTCAAGCTTCCAGAACGGTGCTTTGGTCTTGAGCCAGTCGATCAGGAAGTGACAGCTCTCGAGTGCCGCTTCGCGATGCGCTGATGTGGTGGCGACCAGCACAATCCGGTCGCCGGGCTCAAGGCGACCATAGCGATGAATAATCAGAACGTCCTGTAAGGGCCAGCGGTCACGGGCTTCAGCTTCAATGGTAGTGAGCTGTTTCTCTGTCATGCCAGGATAATGCTCGAGGGTCATTGAGCTGATCTGCTCGTCATTAGCCATATCGCGGACCAGCCCGACAAAACAGCCAAGACCACCAACGGCTTTGTTGCCGTCGGTCAGGCTGGCGAGTTCGGCGCCAATATCAAAGTCCTGTTCCTGAACTTTAATCACTTGGCTCAGCCTCCGGTCATGGGTGGAAACAGGGCTACTTCATCGCCGGGTGTCACGGCGGCGTCGAGGTCGGCCATATCTTGATTAACGGCGACCCTGATTGTTTCCAAATCCTGGAGAGCTTCTTGGTAACCGTCGCCGCGCTGCTTGAGCCATTCGACAAGTCCGCGGACATCAGTGATTTCTGCTGGTGGATCAAGTGTTTCGCGGCTTGTGCCGATCTTTGTGCGGACCCATCCGAAATATAGTAATTGCATCAACGCACCTCATTAAACGGCAGGAAATCGACCATGTTGCCCGGTTCAACGCCCGTCAACTCTTCACTAAGCTCGACCAGACCATCGGACGCAACCATTGATGTTAGAATACCAGCGCCGCTGCGAGAAAACTTCTCCGCTTGGAGCTGGCCATCCTGTCCGACGGACAGCATAGCCCTGACCCATTCGCGGCGGCCCTGTTTTTTCTTGTACGTAAAGGCAGCGGGGACGCGGTACAACCTGGGATCGATGTCTGAAGCGCCATTCATTAGCAGTAACGCCGGCCGTGCAAAACGCATAAAGGTTACCATGCTGGCCACCGGATTGCCGGGGAGCCCAATAAAGGGTACGGCACCGATCTGGCCGAGGGCTATCGGACGCCCGGGACGAATCGCAAGACGCCAGAAATGGATGCCGCCGAGATCATCGATGGCGTTCCGGATATGGTCTTCCTCACCGGTGGAAACACCTGCCGACGTAATGATGACATCGTGATCTTTTGCGGCATTGCCGAGCGCCTCCCGGATGACGTCATGATTATCCAGCAGAATGCCAAGATCCTCCACTGCACAGCCCAGTTCGCGGAGGAGAGCAGCGATCGAATACCGGTTTGCGTCGTAGATTGAACCCGGCGTTAGCGGCTCGCCAACATCACGCACTTCATCGCCGGTCGAAAATAACGCGACGCGCAAGGGGGCATAAACGTTGAGAGATTTTTGTCCGATTGAGGCTGCCAGCCCGACCTCCTGAGGGCGTAAGCGCTGACCCTTCTTGAGGATCGTGTCACCTGCTGCGATATCTTCGCCAGCAAAGCGCCGGTTGGCTCCGCGCTTGATACCGGGCGGAATGGTCACGGTTTCGCCATCAAGGCTGCAATCTTCCTGCATCAAGATAGTGTCTGGCCCTTCGGGCATCGGGGCGCCGGTAAAAATTCGGTAAGCATTGCCGCGTTGAGCATTCCCTTCTAGCGGATGTCCGGCGGCGATGCGTCCGGTTACCGGTAGCGTGGTTTCACCGCTCTCAGCCAGATCATCAAAAAACACCGCATAGCCATCGACGGCAGCATTGTCGTGACCGGGGACTGCATGGTTTGAAACAAGATTTTCGGCGAGAATTCGCCCGGCGGCTTCTGCAAGAGAGACCTCTTCAGTGTCACAGACGCAGCTTAAGCGGGCGCGCAATTCAGCGAGGGCGGTATCGGTGGTCATCAACTCGCCGCCGAAGGCAAAGCAATCATCACTAAGCTGGGCCATGATCAGGCTACCCCGGGAATGGCGGGACGTATTAGCCCGCAATGGCTTTCGATAAAATCGGCAATGGATTGAATATCGTCGACATCGAAGCGCGGCAGTGCGAGATCAGCCAGCGGTTTATCACTGGCGACCGCGACGATATGCGGGTCTTCCGGATATAGGAGTGATTTATCGAGTGTCGTTCGGTGGATTTCGAGCTTTGGATGCGCATGGGTCTTAAAGCCCTCGATGAGGACCAGATCAACCGGCGTCATTTCCGCGATCAATGATTTGGCATCGGGCTCTGCCGCACCGCGATGTTCATGCATCAGTGCCCAACGTTTCTCGGAGGCGATCATGACTTCGGCGGCACCGGCTTGCCGATGTTCAAATGAGTCTTTACCGGGTTTATCGATATCAAAATTATGGTGCGCATGTTTGATCGTTGAAACGCTGAAGCCACGACTGATCAGCTCCGGCAATAGCCGTACGATCAAGCGTGTCTTGCCGCTGCCGCTCCAACCTGCGAACCCAAATGTCTTCATGTGTCTGATCTCCAGGGATATCCCGGCCTTACCCATTATTGTGCAGGCCGTCCCCTGGATCGTCTGTTGTTTCCATGTGCCGCAATCCAGCGTGCAGATAGTCATAACCCGTGATGAGGGTCAAGACGGCAGCGATCCACAGCCCGGTTTCACCAATGAGTCGGGTGGGCAATAGTTCGGGGCCAGCGTCGCCAACGATTAAAAAACCGATGGCAAACATTTGTAATGTCGTTTTCCATTTTGCCAGTGTGCTGACCGGCACACCGACGCGTATCTCAGCCAGAAATTCACGTAAGCCCGAGACCATGATCTCGCGGCACAGGATAACCATGGCTGGTAAAATGACGAGGCCGCTTATTTGACCGAACCCGGTCATCATCAACAATGCCGCGGCAACCAGCAACTTGTCTGCAACGGGATCAAGAAACTGTCCCATTTTTGATTGCTGGCTCCAGGCCCGGGCAAGATAGCCGTCAAAGAAATCGGTAATGGCGGCGATGCCAAACAGCGTGCAGGCGAGATAGCGACCCAGGTTGGTATCCAGGAATAGCAATGCAACGATGCCCGGAATTGCGGCGATCCGGAACAGCGTTAAGAGCATTGGTACATTTGTCAGCATATGTCCGACCTGATCATTCCTGTCCGTGCCCCCAACCCGGCTTGTTCGTGGCTATAGCGGATAACATCTTAACCGTCCGAATGGAAATGGTCATAAATCTTTTTTGCCATTGGGCCGCTGATGCCGTTCACGGCTTCGAGATCAGCAACGCCGGCGTCGCCGACGCTACGGGCTGAACCGAAGTGATGGAGCAGAGCTTTTTTACGACTGGCCCCGATACCGGCTATTTCATCCAGTGGGGAGTCGCCGATGGCCTTCTTTCGCCGCGCTCGGTGGCTGCCAATGGCGAAGCGATGGGCTTCGTCACGCAAACGCTGCAGAAAATAAAGGACGGGGTCATTAGGTTTCAGCATGAAGGACGGCTTGTCTGACATGAAAAACCGTTCGCGCCCGGCATCACGATCCGGACCTTTAGCAATTGCTAAAACTGGCACGTCGTCTATCGCAAGCTCGGCCATGACCTCGCAAACCGCTTTCAAATGGCCCTGCCCGCCATCAATCAGCACGAGATCTGGCCAGGTCCCCGATTGTCGGTCCGGGTCTTCGCGCTGTGCGCGCTGAAAGCGACGGGTCATTACCTCCTGCATCATGCCGTAATCGTCACCGGGCTCCAGATTTTGGTCTTTGATGTTGAATTTGCGATAGGCGGATTTCATAAGCCCGTCAGGTCCGGCGACGACCATCCCGCCGACGGCATTGGTGCCGGATATATGGCTATTGTCATAGACTTCGATCCGCTGTGGTGCTGAGTCCAGGTTGAAAGCGTCAGCCAATCCTTCCAGCAGTCGGCGTTGGGTACCGCTTTCGGCCAGACGCCTTGCAAGGGCTTCGCGAGCATTGCTATAGGCATGCTCGACCAATGTCCGTTTAGAACCTCTGGATGGCTTGCTGAGCGTTACTTTACGGTCCGCCCGGACCGACAGGGCATTGGCGATCAGATCGCGCTCTGGTGGCGTCTCATTAACCAGAATAGTCGGGGGTGGAGTCTTGTCGGAGTAGAACTGGCCGAGGAACGAGGCGAGGACATCGGCGATAGGCAACCCACTGGCTCGGGTTGGGAAATATGTCCGGTTGCCAAAATTCTGCCCATTACGGAAGAAAAAGACCTGGATACAGACAAGGCCGCTGCCCTCATGTGCGGCAATGATGTCTGCATTGCCGACGCTTTGAACGTTAATGTCCTGTCGGGCCTGGATTTGGGTAAGTGCTTTGATGCGGTCGCGAAAGATGGCCGCGGTTTCATAATCCATGTCCGCAGCGGCTTGTTCCATCCGGGAGAGCAGGCCTTTTTGCAGATTGCGGCTGTCGCCGGTCAGAAAGTCGCGCGCCTCATCGACGATGGCGCCGTAATCGTCCTGGCTTATGCGGTCAACGCAGGGCGCCGTGCAACGTTTGATTTGATATTGCAGGCAGGGGCGGGTTCGACTGGCGAAGATATTGTCAGAGCAATTTCGGAGGGGAAAGGCACGCTGTAAAGCAGCGAGGGTTCGGTTGACGGCCCCGGCAGAGGCAAAGGGACCGAAATATTCACCGTCCCGCGACCGACTACCGCGATGCTTAATGAGTTGTGGCCAGTCAGATTTGGTTGTTAGCAGGATATAGGGGAATGATTTGTCGTCGCGCAGCAGGACATTGTAGCGCGGCTTTAGCTTCTTGATGAGATTACTCTCAAGGAGCAACGCCTCGACTTCGGTATGGGTTTCGACAATTTCCATCGTGCGGGTCGCGGCAATCATGCGCTGTAGTCGAACCGGGAGCTTGGCAGGTCGTGCATAGGTGACGACACGACGTTTCAGGTTCTTGGCTTTTCCGACATAGAGCGGATTGCCCTCTTCATCGAGCATCCGGTAGACGCCGGGGCTGCCGGTGAGGGTTTTGACGACGCCCGCAATAATATCGGCCCCGCGTTTGAGCGAAGGTGCAAGAGCAACTGCGTTGTTTGTTTCTGCCGTCATCGGATGGGTTTCGTGCTCCATAAAACTGAACAGTTGCTTTTCACGAACCAAAAATAATGCGGTGCCGCTGTAAGTGGGTTTAGTCGCTTCAGGTTGTCCACTAGTCCTGTGGATAAGTCTGTAGATAAGCGGATCACCTTTTGCTCACCCTCTTGCGATCATTGAGTTTATCTCGATTTGCCCAAAAATTGGGCATTTATTTAAGACATTGTTTTGTAATGGTTTTTTGATCTTGCTGTAAATAGATGTTTACAGTTTAACAAAGATTCTATGAATATTTCGGCACAATATTAAAGAAATGGTCAGGTTAGGACAAAAATATAGGATGTGTACAAAACTGTTTCGAATATCTATTTCGAATATTTCGTATCTCTAAGTCTTTAATGACGAAAGCGTTCGATTTCTACACCAACACTGGTAGCGTCAGAAAATATATCGAGTTTTTCGACGCGAACCCTTACACGTTCTATCCTTTGATCAGCAAGTATTCGCGCCGCGATCTTTTCAGCAAGCGTCTCGACCAGATTGATATGGCCTGCATCGACAATTGCCCGGATGCCATCGACGATCTCTTCATAGCAAACGAAGTCAGATAACCGGTCCTGAACGGGATTCTCCGCTTCGGGGACTTCCATATCGAGATTTACGCGGATTCGCTGGGTGCCGTCCTTTTCATGGGTATGGATACCAATCGAAGCCGGAATGACCAGATCCCGGACAAAAACATGGCGGACCCCGGGGTGGCCGTGATGGTGTATCGGACGAACAGCGCCTTGAGAACTCATCGATGTAATCCTTTGGTCATTTGGCCTGTTGTACTTAATTTCTTTTAACGAA
>CALIBP010000293.1 GCA_938048165.1 uncultured Alphaproteobacteria bacterium
TCGCGAAGCCAGTTCTGGACATCGAAACTTTTGCTATCGGGATCGTATAAACCACAGCCAAACAAAGCGTCTGGCTCAATTTCACCATTTGCCGCTCGTAAGATATTTGCGCCTGGGTTTAAAGATTTGAGGCGGGTTTGGAGACTATCCATCGCGTCGGGTTCCGCCATATCGATCTTGGTCATAACGATCCGGTCAGCAACGGCAGCCTGCTTGCGAGGCTCTTCGTGACGGTCTAACTGACCATGGCCAAATACCGCGTCAGCGGTGGATATAACGCCGTCCAGAAAGAATCTGGAAGCGATGATCGGGTCATTCATCAGTGTATGTAGGATAGGGGCGGGATCGGCGAGCCCCGTAGTTTCAATCAAGACACGCTTGAACTGGGTAACTTCCCCTTTGACCCGTTTCAGAAAGAGTTCACGCAGGGCGCGGCTCAAATCGCCCTGCACCGTACAGCACAGGCAACCGGTTGTGAGCTCAACCATATTCTCGTCCACAGAATCCACGAGCACGTGATCGATGCCGATATCGCCGAATTCATTTACCAGAACGGCGGTTTCCGCCATGTCAGGGTGTTTGAGGAGGGCGTTCAGGAGGGTCGTCTTGCCGCTACCCAGCCATCCGGTTAGAAGTGAGACTTGGATCGCGTCCTCAGGGCCTTGATGTGTACTCATTTGGTGTAAAGTTCCTTGGGGTCAATCTCGACATCGGCGATGACCTCTATCCCGTCTTCACCAACCTCATTGAAAAAACAGTTGTGACGCCCGGTATGGCAGGCAACGCCGGTCTGGTTGACCTGCAACAGAACAGTGTCTCCATCGCAATCAATGCGAAAATTAGTCAACATCTGGGTTTGCCCGGATTCTTCGCCCTTGCGCCAAAGCCTGTCGCGCGATCGCGAAAAGTAACAGACACGACCGTTCTGGAGGGTTTCAACGACAGCTTCCTCATTCATCCAGGCCATCATCAAAACTTCGCCGGTATCGTGTGTCTGGGCGATGGCCGGTACTAATCCGTTATCATCAAAGCGAATAGCATTGAGAGCACTGGTGATCGCCGTTTGTGAATAGGTTTTAGCGTTTTTGGACATAAAAGGTTCTTTAAATATCAGCTGTTTGCATTCAAGCGTTCAAAGCCTTTCTTAAGATCAGCGATGAGGTCTTCCGGGTCTTCCAGGCCAGCATGAATGCGTAATGTGGGGCCATCCTTCTCCCACTGGTCCTTCGCGACAGTTCTGGTCGAAGCCGGGTTGGTCAGAAGGATCAGACTTTCAAACCCGCCCCAGCTGGCGCCCATTCCGTATAACTCCAATCCATCAAGCATCGCGGCCAGCGCAACCTCGGGATAAGGCTTGAGAACCACGCCAAATAGACCGCATGCGCCAGTGAAATCGCGTTTCCAGAGTTCATTGTGTGGATTACTGGAGAGAGCGGGGTGTAGAACCCGGTCAACTTCCGGGCGTTCTTCAAGCCATTGTGCGAGTTTAAGCCCGTTTTCATGATGCTGACGCATGCGGACGCCAATCGTCCGCATACCGCGCAAGGCGAGATAGACGTCGTCTGGACCAGAGCTAGCACCAAGGGCAGCTGCAGATCGTTTAATGCGTTCCCAATATTCATCCGTGGTCGTGATGATGCCCATCATTACGTCAGAATGACCGACGATATACTTCGTAGCAGCAATCACTGAGACATCAACACCATGCTCGAAGGGTTTGAAGAATACACCGCTCGACCAGGTATCATCGATCATGACAACACAATCGCGTTTGTGCGCTTCATCAGCAATAACGCGCACGTCCTGAAGTTCAAAGGTGAGCGATCCCGGCGATTCCATATAGACGATTTTGGTATTGCCCTGAATAAGATCTTTGATGTCGGCGCCGATTGTCGGATCGTAATAGGTTGTCTCAACGCCGAACCGGCCAAGAAAGTTGTCGCAAAACCCTCTTGTGGGTCCATACACCGTGTCGACCATGAGCACATGATCTCCGGACCGGAGGAAAGCCAACATTGCTGCATTGATCGCCGCTAATCCGGAGCCCAGGCAGACCGAACGATCACCGCCAAGAAGCGCTGCTGCTGCGGTCTCCAGCGCCTGATGTGTTGGAGTGCCATGCCGCCCGTAGGTAAAAACATCCTTTTCCCCCCGCCGGGTACGCAATTCACGGAATTCGGCGAGCGTGGAAGAGATTATCGTAGAGGCATGATACACCGGCGGATTAACGATGCCGTGGTTACTCTCTGGGTCACGACCAGCAGTTGTTATAAGCGTGTCTTGTTTCATCGGCTCACAATCTGAATAGAACAAATGCCCGCGCACGGACTCTCTACCGGCATCATGGCATTTGAGTGCGTTGGTTTAAAGCGATCCGTTAGGACTAGCGAGAAGATTACCCGGCCTCTAGCGGCAAATCAGTCCGCGTGCCCCATTCGGACCAGGAACCGTCATAAACAGCGACGTGCGGTTTGTTCAGCACCTACATACCGAGGGCTAACACACAGGCGGTTACACCTGAGCCACAGCTCGTCACAACAGGCTGATCCACATCGATGCCGGCATTTGCAAAGCGTGATTTAAGGCAGTGATCCGGGAGGAGGGTTTTGGTTTGTGGATCAATCAAATAATCAAATGGCAGGCTCATTGCGCCAGGAATATGGCCGGCGCGGCAACCAGGCCGCGGTTCAATTTCAGTCCCCCGAAATCGGCCCTCTGATCGAGCATCGAGAATTTGTTCTGATTTAGTATCGATATTCCGTAAAACGTCATCAGCTGACCGCATGAATGCATTATCAAGACTGGCAGAGTAAGTACATTCAGTCAGAACTGGGAGCTCGTTGTTCAAGGGACGACCTTCTGCCATCCATTTGGGTAACCCACCATCTAAAACATAGACCTTTTCATGACCAAATGCTTTGAGCATCCACCACGGGCGGGCGGCTGAGAAAAGACCCATGCCATCGTATATAACCACGGTGGTATTGTTGCCGATCCCCAATGCCGCCATATGGCTTTCGAATTGATCTGCGCTTGGCATCATATGCGGTAGATTACTGGAGGTATCGGCAATTTGATCGATATCCCAATAAACCGCGCCAGGGATGTGGGCGTTATTATACTCACCGCGGCCGTTTCGGTTCATGGCCGGAAGATACCAGGAAGCATCGACTATGCGAACAGTGGTGTCGGTAAGCCGGTCTGCAAGCCAGTCTGTTGTTACCAAAGGTCGGTCTTGGGGGGCGCTCATCTGCGGCCTCGGCTGTTTCGTGCGGCGGAGTTATAGCGGAGTTGTTTAACCAGTGAAACGCTTTCTTAACTCTGTGCGTCTGGGGGTTAACCACATCACCGCGAGCATAATCTTGGGATCGAAATATTTCTTTGCATCTATATCGTTGCAAAGTTGAGACCAGGGCACCACGAGAGCTTCGATATCTTCGTCTTCTTGTTCGAGGCCGTGATAACCCCCGGCATTTTTTGTATCGGTTATGCCGCAATACATCGTGACAACCTCACTGAGCATTCCGGGACTCGAAAAGAAGTCGCAGATATGGTGTAGCTCAGTGATCTCGCATCCTGCCTCTTCCTTTGTTTCCCGACGGGCGACCTCTTCGGGTCGTTCATTTTCTTCGACCAAGCCAGCAACGGATTCAACAAGCCAGGGATTGTGTTGAGCAGCCATAACGCCGACACGGAATTGGCGGATTACCACCACCTCATCGCGGATAGGGTCATAGGGCAGGATACCAACCGCATTGGCACGTAATACAACTTCGCGTGAAATAGGATTTGTCTGCCCACCTTCAAACAGCTTATGTTGCAAAATGAACTCATCGACCGTGAGGTGACCCCGATCGATTGGCTTTTTCTCGATTATTTCGACATCGTCTTTGTTCATTTGCACTGGTTTTCCGCGGGTTGTCAGGGTTAACTAAAATTCATCAAAAAATTCACTAAAATCTTTAGGGTATTTGGGCAAATTACCGATGAAATTTCAGCAAAATGCCAATGGAATTTCCGTAAAATTGTATTCTTCTATATTTAACAGTTCGAGTAACGGCATGAACGCAGCCAGTCAGCGTAACAGAGTAGTAGCGTATTAGGAGTAGTTATGTATCCGATTAGTAGTAACACAACCCATCTCTCGGAGGCATCAGAAGCAGATCGCGTATCGCCGAAACGTCTTTTGGTAAAGCAGCGACGAACCTTATTTGTGGCATTATTCAACTCTCTTAATCTGAGGTTATGGAATTGACCGAAGAGGCCAAAAAAGCCCTGAATGTAGCCGTGGAAGAGGTAAATGAGTTTCTGGGTGCGCACCCTCGTATTTAAAATTCAATATTTGGAAAATCTGTGGCCGTCATGGCGCGGGGTATTGGCGGTCAAATAGCTGACGATAACGGTGCCTCAGGGCTAAAAGCGGTTACCCGTGAAGCGCATGGGTATCTGAAAGATCATCCGCGGATTGCGGAAATGCCGTTAGGGGAAGCGGTGGGCAAACTCGTAAATGGGGTTTCAGCCCAGGGTGAAGGGACCAGGATCGATGATCTTGAAGCAATCCTGAAGCTGGCGAAACGGATTGGAGCCTTTGTTGAGAACCATCCCCGTCTTTCAGAATCAGAATTTGGCAATATCGTAAAGGATCTGGTCCGTGAAATCGTGGTCGCTGAAGAAACGGCGATCGCTGAGGAAACCAAGGAACCAGAGGTCGGGGAGTATCTGGTTGATCCAAACGCACTGGATCAAGAGGAAGAAGATAAAATTGATCTGGCATTTGCCTGACCAGCTATAGGATCGATGTCTCCGGGTGTTCATTAGGACACCCGGTTTTTTTGTGCCTGCGGGTTGCCGGGTTTTTCATCTCAGCGCATGATATTCAAAACAAGATAATTGATCTCTTTCAGGGAGAAGAAGGCACATGCAACCAGTTCGAATGTTTTGCTGGCATTTTATGGCATATCCCCATTTGCCGGACGATTTTGATAAGAATAATGAAAGTGGCTGGGTAACCGTTCCAAACAAATTGTGGGATGGCGAAAAATCACGGGGCCTGTATCAGGAATATCTCGGACAGCTCGCCTACGCCGATGAACTTGGTTTCGACGGTATGGTCCTCAACGAGCATCACCAGAACATTTATGGCTTGATGCCGTCGCCTAACCTGCTCGCCTCGGCGCTGACCCAGATTACCAAGAACGGTAAAATTGTTGTCTTGGGTAATCTACCGCCGCTGTATCTCAACCCCCTCAGGGTGGCTGAGGAATATGCAATGATCGACAATATGTCGAATGGTCGTCTGATTGCCGGTTTTGCGGTTGGCGGTGGACCGGAAGCCTTCAATTATAATGTCCCGTCACCACAGGGCCGCCGCCGTTTATGGGAGGCAATCGATCTGATAGTTAAAAGCTGGACTGATGACGGGCCGTTCTCGCACGAAGGCCCTTGCTATCCGATGCGTTACGTCAATATCTGGCCAAAACCGTTGCAACAGCCTCATCCCGATGTCTGGGTGCCTGGCTCGCGAAGTATTGAATCCATGGCGGAGGTGGCAAAGCGTGGCTATTGCTACTTCCTGTCGTCGCGCTCGCATGGTGGTGGGACCCGGATGGCTGCCAAGGAGTTTGCTGGTGTCATGAAGGACCACGGCAAGACCTATACGCCTTTCAAAATGGGCGTGTTGTTGTCGGTCTATGTTTCCGAAACAGACGAGCAGGCACGGGCAGAGTCCCAGGAAGGCATTTTCTACTTCCTGCGGAATTGTCTGAAAGGACATCTGCGCAAAGAGGGCAGGTCTATGACTTTTGGTCCCGGCGTGCCGTCACAGTCACTGAATTCCTGGGAGGCTTTCCTTGATTCATCGCGGGCGGCGGCCGGTGGTGATCTTCTTGGTGACGCCAAGGACTGGGCAGACCTTGAGAGTAAGAACTCGATCATGGTGGGAAGCCCCGAAACGGTTCGCAAAAAGCTGTGGGAATTCGTTGAAGACGCAAAGGTTGGCAATCTCCTGATTCAGTTCCAATTCGGAAACATGAAGGACGAACTGGCTCGTAAGTCGATGAAGCTCTTTGCTGAAGAAGTCATGCCAGCGATGCGACGAGATTCAGCCGAGCTATTCGCGAAAGACTTCCCAATGCTCGATGAGATGGAGGCCGCCCTATGAGCCTGCGTAACATCGACGTTCAAGGCCGCACTGTACAGGTTTATGAAGCGGGGACGGGTAATCCGGTTCTCTACCTCCATGGTATTGCCGATATGCACGGCTTGGTAGACGAGAATTGCGCGTTCCACGATGCTCTCGCGGAGAAATTCAGTGTGATCGCACCGGCGATGCCGGGCTGTGTCGGGTCTGATGAAGACAATTCTCTGGAGGGTATCGACGACCTTAGATTTCATACACTCGAAGTAATGGATGCCCTGGGGATCGACAGGATAGATATCGTCGGCAATTGCGTTGGTGGCTGGCTGGCGGCGGAGATTGCTGCGCATAATCCCGAGCGGGTCGGCAAATTGGCTATCATTAGCGCTCCCGGTCTGTTTATTTCAGGCGAACAGATCGGTGATCTGTTTATGGCTGTCCAGCCGCTTAACGGGAAAATCGATGATATTCGCCATATGATGTTTGCCGATGGTAACGGCGTATTGGCAGAAGAGTGGATACCCGACCAGCTAACCGGCAAACTTCAAGGCATGTTGCGTTATAAGACCTTCAGGTGCATCGCCCGGTTCGGCTTTAAACCACCATATTTCTATGATCAGAAACTGATTGATCGTTTGTACCGGTTTAAAGGCGATTCTCTTGTAGTTTGGGGCGGAGAGGATAGTTTCGTACCGATCAGTCATGCGACGGGGTATGGCGAAAATTTGCCTAATGCCACTATCGAAATCATTGATGGTTGCGGACATGCGGTGCAGCTTGAGGCACCGGATGCAGTTGCTGAAAAAGTGACAGGTTTTCTCAGCTAGTACATTCTTAAGATAAACTTAGGAGCACGCTTCATGGCGTTGTTAATTGACTCACGCGACCTTGCCGGATTGTTTTCGGTTGAGGACGCGATTGATGCTGTCCGCAAAGGATTTACGGATCAGGGAAGCGCGCCTTCCTTCAGTGCGCCCAAAACCCGTATTCAATATGAAGATCGTCGTATCACGGTTCACCCGGGAGGCTGCCCGACTCTGGAAGTCTCCGGGATGTTTATCCATGCCGAGCGGTTCACTTTCAAAGGAGATGCCCAGCAATATAACGGTGCCGGTCGGCGGGTTTACGTTGCCTACAATTCTGAGACCGCAGAACTACGAGCTATTATCGTTGGCTCCTTGCCGATTTATCCTTTCGATACGTTCGAAGAAAGTTTTGGCACGGAGACTTCCCTTACCAGTGCTGTCGGAACCGATTTGATTGCCAGGCCGGATTGCAAGGTTTTAGGGCTGTATGGAACAGGCCTTCAGGCCCGCCGCCATCTAGTCGCGATGAGTACTATACGACCCATCGAAGAAGTGCGGGTCTATAGCCGCTCAGCTGAAAATAGAGAAAATTTTGTTGGGGAAATGAAATCGCACTGTGATCTCGATATTCGCGCCGTCGACGACCCTCAGGAGGTTGCAACTGGAGCAGACCTGATTTGCTGTGCGACCAACACCAACGTTCCCGCGCTGTGTGGCGAATGGTTGTCACCTGGCCAGCATGTTACGTCGATCGTAAATTCCACGAAGGGTGTCAAAGAGCAGGCTGGTCTTGCCAAAACGCGACGGGAAATCGATGATGAGGTGGTGCGCTGTGCCGATATGATCCTGGTAAATATTCGCGAACAATCGATCGTTGAAGAACATGGTGATCTCTTTGAACCGGTAGAGCAGGGGATCACCCGCTGGGAAGATATGGTCGAGCTCGGCGAAATTCTTACCGGAAAAGCGAAAGGCCGGAAGTCTGAGAATCAAATTACACTGTTCAAGCAGAATTCAGATCAGGGGGTTGGGTTTATGGGACTCGCGGGAATGGCTTGTGATATTGCGGAATCCAAAGGTATCGGGATAGAGATATAGAGATATCACAAGCTCGTGAGGAAACTTTTCTCTTCATTGATGGTCCCCATTTTCAAGCCATCAAATTATTCGCCCGAGTTTTGTTCACGCTACTCTTGTTAGCGCCGTCGCACGTCAATGCGGCGGATGTGAAGTCAGTGATACTGACATCCGAGCTGTAGCAGAAGGTGACAGGTTTACCGGTAATCAGCGGTTCAAACCTTTCTGAAAAAGATCTGGCGGGGCAAGTGGTATTAATCTCGTTTTTTGCGAGCTGGTGTTTACCCTGCAATATTGAGTTCAAGCATTTGAATGATTTTCAAGCT
>CALIBP010000294.1 GCA_938048165.1 uncultured Alphaproteobacteria bacterium
CTCAAGGGGACGGACTTGTCCCTGCATTCACAAGTCCATCTCAACAAGATCGCCCGCCAGTTAAACGAACGCCCCAGAAAGACATTGCAATTTGAAACACCCGCTGAGAAATTTAACCAATGTGTTGCAATGACCGGTTGACCTGTTCGATGATCTCGGACTGATTCACTACCTAGAGAAGGCTCGGCTGATCAGCGGGCTGGAGCAAAGGCTCATTGGGATCCAGTGCTAGACGTTTTTCCTTGCGCAGGCGGTCAACACACAGGTTACGGGCGATGGTGAAAATTCCGGTGCTCGCCGCGTTTTTTCTGCGTCGAACTGAACGGCTTTTCTCCAGATCATTACGAAGGTTTCCTGCGCTATTGCCTCTGCCACATCAGGTTCCGCGTCGAGCTTCATCATATAGCTCTTTACTCGGGGGGACGAACCGCTCAAAGAGTCAAAGAGTAATGCAAAGACTTCTCGGTCCTGCATCATGGCAACACTGACCAGCAGAGCATTCTCGGAATAAATATTCGGGCCGTTTTCTATTTTCGCCGACATCCACTCGATATCCTTCGCTTCTTCGCTCGTTTTCAATGCTTGGGAGCTGGAAGCAAGCATTTGAGCGAGAGACGCAGCACCAAAAGCAGCCGCAAGAGGTATGGACATTTCAGCAATCATACGCTTTATACTGCTCCGGTGCTTATTTGAATCATAGTTAAGCCAAAGTGATCCAAAATGAAAAACCATCCGCAAAAACTGCGTTTGAGATAGGTCAAGATCCATCGATAGAAAGCGCAATAGGTGTTAAAAACTGACAATGGCTCTAGATCGATCGCGGTCGTTGGAAGCGGTATAGCTGGCCTGTCTGCCGCCTGGCTGCTTAGTCAACATCACGATGTTACTGTTTTTGAAATACAGGACAGGATCGGCGGTCATAGCAATACGGTTGACGCTCCCACGACGAATGGCCTTCAGCCCGTAGATACGGGTTTTATTGTTTATAACGAGGTCAATTATCCGAACCTTGTGGCGCTCTTTGATCATCTTGGTGTGGAAACCGAGCCCAGCGATATGTCTTTCGCGGTTTCTTACGATGATGGTGCGTTGGAATATGGTAGCCGTGATCTAAACGCGCTCTTCGGCCAACGGAGGAACATCGTCTCGCCCCGCTTCTGGGCGATGATACGCGACATTCGACGATTCTATGCCGATGCGCCTCTCATTTTAAAAACCAGCGATAGGTTTCGCGACGTATCATTAGGCCAATATCTTGATAGTAACGGATATGGCGTCGCCTTCATTGAAGACTTTATCCTGCCAATGGGGGCTGCAATCTGGTCAACACGCGCCGACGAAATGCAAGCCCATCCGGTGGAGACCTTCGTCAGATTTTTCAGCAGCCATGGGTTGATGCGATTTAACAACCGGATTCCCTGGCGGACGGTCAAAGGTGGCAGCCGTAATTACGTCCGACCACTGTCGAAAGTCTTGGGCGCCAATCTAAAGCTTGGGGTTGGCATTCGGTCGATAATCCGTGACAAAAATGGCGTTACTGTTGTTGATACTGAGGGCCAGGGTCGGTGCTTTGACGCCATCGTGATTGGCGCCCATGCGGATGAAGCCCTGGAGATACTCAGTGATGCCAATGACGCGGAACGCCGCCTGCTCGGTGCGTTTCGTTATACGGACAATAAGGCCATCCTACATCGCGACATGCGCTTAATGCCCAAACGTCGCCAGGTTTGGTCAAGTTGGAATTACATGGGGGCCGCTGAAACTGGTGCTAGCGTCACCTACTGGATGAATTCGCTACAACCAATCGAAAAGGCATTCCCTCTTTTTGTATCGGTAAATCCTAAAATCGAGCCCGATCCAGCTTCGATCTTTCAAGAGTTTGACTACGCGCATCCATTTTACGATCTCGCGGCTCTCAATGCACAGGAATCACTCTGGCAATTACAGGGACAGCGGAATACCTGGTTCTGCGGCAGCTATTTTGGTTACGGGTTTCACGAAGATGCCCTCCAGTCAGGACTTGCTGCGGCTGAAGATATTGGTGGTGTTCGACGCCCCTGGAATGTTGTGAACGAGTCCGGAAGAATCCATTTTCTACCAAAAACGCGACAGGCTGCTGAATGACGACCGATACAGCAGCCCTTTATTTCGGTGAAGTTGTTCACGAGCGTCAACGACCGAGGAAACACCGGCTTCGCTACCGCGTGTTTTCAATGTTGGTAGATGTTGACGAGCTAGAATCTCTATCGGCCGCACATAAATTATTTTCATATAACGCCGGTGGATTGTTTTCGATTAAAGATTCTGATCATGGCACACGCCCAAATCTGACAATGGCGTCATGGGCCCGCCAGGAATTGGAGCGAGCAGGGCTTGAAGAAGCCGGACATCATATCAAAGCGCTCTGCTATCCGCGGATATTGGGCTACGTTTTCAACCCTCTCACTGTCTATTTTTGCCATGCAAAGAGCGGCTCCCTTTCGGCAATTATTTACGAGGTCCACAACACCTTCGGAGAAAGACATGCCTATGTCATTTCAGTAAATGATGAGGCTCGTACCATAATTCGTCAGACAGGCGACAAAGAATTCTTCGTGTCTCCTTTTATCCCGATGGATTGCACCTACAAATTCAGAGTGCACCCCCCCGAAAATGTTGTCCGAGTGGTCATGCGGGTAGAGGACAACGAGGGATTACTCCTGGCGGCCTCCTTTGCAGCCACCCACAAGGCTTTCAGTGATCGGCTTTTGCTTATCGCGTTGCTTCGCTTCCCGTTGATGACCGTTAAAGTCATTGCCGGAATTCACTGGGAAGCCTTGAAATTATGGCGCAAAAGAATCCCCTATCTAGACCATGCCCCTAAAACAACCACGGGCGACTCGGGCCCTCAAAACCCTGGATAAAAGGAACCAACGATGTCGCTAAGACTTGAGCCCTCATCGGAAAACTCATCGTTAAAAAAGTCCCGAAATATTCCCGTTGTTTCGTGGATCATCCACTCTGTATGCCAGTTTTTGCTTGAACGGTTGATGAGTGATCTTGACGCTGGCCGGATTCGTTTTGTCTTTCCAGACGGACGAGAAATAGAATGTTTGGGTGTGCAACGTGGTCCCAATGCAGACCTTAAATTTCATTCCTATGCGGGGATTTTTCGACTGGCCTTCGGTGGTTATACGGGGCTGGGGGAAGGATATCTTGCAGCGGATTGGTCTACGACGTCTCTTCGCAATTTATTTCAGTTCGGGATAACCAATCAGGACTCTTTACGAAAACGGCTCGCGGGCGCTGCACCAGTTCTATTATTGCGCAAATTCTTGCGCTTTACAGAAAGGAATACCCAGACAGGGAGCAAACGGAATATTGCCTATCACTATGATCTCGGCAATGCGTTCTACGAAAATTGGCTCGATCCATCGATGACCTATTCTTCGGCCCTTTTCGAGCCCGGCGTCAAAGATTTGCAAGACGCTCAGCAAGCAAAGTATCGGCGTATCGTGGATCAACTCGATATCCTGCCACATCATCGTGTTTTGGAAATTGGCTGTGGCTGGGGTGGCTTCGCGGAGTTTGCGGCAAGAGAAACGGGCGCTTCAATTACCGCCATTACAATTTCCCAGGAACAGTTTGATTATGCGACCAGACGCATAGCAAATGCCGGGTTACAGGGTCGCGTTCAGATTGAACTAATTGATTACCGTAAGGTGTCTGGTGAATTTGATCGTGTAGTATCGATCGAAATGCTGGAAGCCGTCGGTGAGGCTTACTGGCCTGATTATTTTCGTGTTGTGTCAAATAGCCTGAAAAAAGATGGCAGGGGGATGATTCAGGTCATCACGGTGCCCGATGAACGTTTCGAGAATTACCGTAAAAAAACGGACTTCATTCAGCGGTATATTTTTCCAGGTGGTATGCTGATTTCACCCGGAGAAATGGCTAAACAGGCAAGCGAAACTGGCCTGACTATTGCCGACGCATACTTCTTTGGGCGCTCCTACGGCCATACACTTGATCTTTGGCATGACCGCTTCTCCGAGCGCTGGACACAAATTGAGAACCAGGGTTTCGATGATCGATTTCGTCGCCTGTGGGAATATTATTTAAACTATACCTCTGCTGGATTTCACGCCGGAACGATCAGTGTCGGCCAGTTCCTGTTGACTAAAAATCGGTGAGCATAACCCCAACAGGCTCAATCCTGTGGCGAGACGTCCGATATGGATCGACGGCCTTTGTTCTAGGTGTACCGACGATTCCCCTGTTGGTTTTATTGCCGCCGCTCTACGCAGAGACATTGGGAATTGGGTTAACAGCAACGGGGATAGCTCTATTTGCCGCTCGTACCCTTGATGTTTTTTCTGACCCCTTAATTGGTTATGTCTCTGATCGCCTTGTTTCTGAGCGTGGCGGCCGCAAACCTCTAATTGCTGGCGGAGCAATATTGGGCGCCGTTGGGATATATTTCCTCCTATCGCCACCTGATGGAGTTAATGCCTGGTATCTCGGCCTATGGGCAGGACTCCTCTACCTCGGTTGGACCCTTATCAGTATTCCCTATCTCGCCTGGGGCGCTTCCTTATCTAGTGACTATCAAGAACGGACGCGGATTACCTCTATCCGGGAAGCTTTTACCCTCCTTGGCATATTGGCGGCGGCAGCAATCCCCGCCATCGCCGCGGGACAGGGATACAGCGAACGAGTGTCCCTTGGTTTTATTGCCTGGGGAGCGATTGGGCTCGGCGTAATCTTATTTCCTGTTTTGCTGTTCTCCGTTCGAGAAAACCGGAGACCTAAATCTGCAATTTTGACGCCTGCAACCGTTTCGGAGACCATCACCCAAAATCAGCCGTTTCGACTCCTTATTGCCGGGTGGTTTCTCAACAGCCTTGCAAACGGCATTCCCGCCGTTCTGTTTATTCTTTTTATGAAACATGTCCTTGCTGCTGACGATACAGAACGCGGTGTTCTCACCTTTATTTACTTTCTGGCGGGCGTAATTGGCATGCCACTCTGGCTTATCCTCAGCAGTCGGATCGGCAAACATCGCGCCTGGTGTCTCGCGATGGTTCTTGCTTGCTGCGCCTTTGCTTTGGCACCACTTCTCGGCAATGGTGATATTGTGGCCTTCGCCTGTATCTGTGCCCTAACCGGTATCGCTTTAGGAGCAGATATGGCGCTACCGCCAGCAATTCAGGCGGACGTCGCC
The DNA here is from genome assembly GCA_938048165.1 of uncultured Alphaproteobacteria bacterium. Lineage (GTDB taxonomy): Bacteria > Pseudomonadota > Alphaproteobacteria > MPNO01 > UBA2964 > UBA2964. The sequence goes on from CALIBP010000294.1 coordinate 5,204, forward strand.
GAATACGAGTATTTTCGTAGTGGTCACGAAGCAACCGGCACTTTGTTCGCCATCTGGAGCATGATCACAAAACTGTCCTTTGCTCTATCCGTATTAATCGCTTTTCCAATGCTCGATGCGCTTGGTTTTGATCCGCAATTACCACCGCATGATAATAATCTGATTGCCCTGGCTGTGATCTATGCGGTGGTGCCTATCGTATTAAAGACGGGAGCAATTATATTGCTCTGGCGTTACCCTTTAACGGCCGAGAAACAGGCCGTTATTCGCCAGTGTCTGGAAAAAGATACTAGTAGAAACCATGAATAGACTTGGCCATGAAAAAATCAGTGTACGTCCTTGTCTTTATCGCCTTTGCGTTAGGGGGTTGTAGTTCGATGAAAATTGATGAGATTAAAAACTCAGCCCAGCGTTTAGTTTTGGAGGAATATTTTTCCGGCAAGACACGCGCCTGGGGTTTGTTCGAAGACAGGTTCGGAACGATACGGCGTCAATTTGTCGTGGATATCGACGGAAAATGGGATGGCACGGAACTCGTCCTCAATGAGGATTTTACTTTTGCCGATGGTGAAAAATCTAATCGTGTTTGGCGCATTCGCAAACTGGCTAACGGCACATACGAGGGGAGCGCCAATGATATCATTGGTGTCGCAACCGGGACTGTTGGTGGGAACGCGCTCCACTGGCGTTATGTATTGGATCTGGAAATTGCAAAGGGGCGTACAATGGCTGTCCAACTTGATGATTGGATGTTTTTGCAGCCACATGGCGTTCTGATGAACCGGGCGCGCATGAGCAAGTTCGGCATAGAACTTGGCCAGATTACCATTAGTTTCTCGAAAATATCCGAGGACTCCTCAAACAAAAAGACAGCCGCTACGAACCTGCAACCCTACGCCGTAGACAGCGCAAAAGCGTACCAACCATCTGGAATCTTTTATAAAACTGCGACGCGGCACCCCAACATTCCAAATTCTCAATAACCTGGCCGTCGCCGTTAAATTTGACTTAGGTGACACTAGTAACTTTCCAAGGCTTTCCTGAAACCTACGCTGTTAATTGCTAAAGGTAGTAAACAACAATCTTTGAACAGGCGCTAACGTCTATTTTGAACTCTATGTTTTTCGCACTATCGAAAAGACGCTGAAAAACATTTTTCATTTTCTCTATCCCGACTGTTTGATAAAACGGGTGCACAAACTTGATGTTGGGCGCCACCACATCACCGAGCGAATCCAGCGTTACCGCGGTCAACGATTCAAGTACTTTGTGATATTTTTCAAACGCTGCTTGAGGTGTCATGACCTTACAAGCTTACGGGTCAGGGCAAAGTAAAGCCAATAGGGCAATATCCGCATCAGCTTGAGGATATAGGCAAACCGGCGCGGAAAGATAATCTCGAATTTCCGTCGCTCAAGCCCATCGACAATTCGACGGGCGGCCTCCTCACTCTCCATCAGAAACGGCATCGGAAACTCGTTCTCATCGGTCAAAGGCGTCTTTACGAAGCCCGGGTGAATAACCGAGAGATCAATACCAAACGGGTCAAGTTCAGGCTTCAACGCTTCACACATATTGGTCAACGCCGCCTTCGAAGCGCCATAGGCAGACGCATAGGGCAACCCACGATAGGCGGTCAGCGACGACACCACAGCGATATGCCCTGCCTTGCGACCGCGCATATGCGTCAAAACAGGTGCCAAGCAATTAGCAGTCCCCATCACATTAATATCAAACTGTCGTTCAACCGCTTCAGCTGTGAACTCCTCTACACCAAACCGGACGTATGTTCCTGCGTTCAGAATAGCCAGTTCTATTGGACCGATCTCATCTTCTATCCGGTTCACTACTTCGACAACTGACTGACGCAAAGTTACATCAAGCGGCATTGGGAACACTGAACCACCAATTTTCGCAGCCTCTTTTGCGAGTTCAACCAGGTCTGATTGGGTCCGTGCACTGACAACAACCTTCCAGCCCCGGCGCACGAGTTCAAGAGTGACCGCCCTGCCGATACCGGCACCTGATCCTGTGACCCAGGCCAAACCCATATCAGCCTCACTTTTCCATAATGTTGCGCTTGGAACCTATGCCGCAGGCAGTGCACTCATAGTCAATGATCGACCCCCCTTTATCCCGAAATCGCATTTTGACCCAGCGCCCTTTATCATCGTACCAGACGTTTGTTTCGATATCGCCGGTATATTGGTATTTCGTCGCGGTAACCAAACGACCTTCCGCCCGAATTTTTTCGATAGGACGCTTTGTGATTTTTACTTGAGAAATTTCTCCGGACAATGTGTTGAGAACCTGGTTTTCGCGAAGAACAGCGGCGTTCCAATGATTGGTTGGGAAAATTGCATGGGGTACGATAGATTTCCCCTTTGGGCCAACAACAACAAGAGTCCTTCTTTGAGTTGAAGCGTGGATGCTGGATTTTTCTCCGTCATCATCGATACTTACCGTAAGGCCAATCAGACGCCCTTTTTTCCATAGGGCATTAGAAAAATAAGCATAATCATAGACGGGAATTTTCAAAAAGGTAATCTGCAAATCCAGTCTGGAAGTTACCTCGAATTTGTCCAACGAAAGTTCTTTGAAACGAACAATGTGTTTCCCCACTTTTTCGCCGTCACGAAAAACATCGAATTCGATCTTATTGCCATACGTAATCAAGGGATTGCTGTGTGCGTGACGATCAGAAGTCATTGCCCTCGCAGTTAAAGGCTCCGGTCCTAAAAACAGCAAGATCGCCACAAAACCTATCGCTACTCTGCTGAAACAACGCATTTTACGGTCATCTGACGCCTAAAACTAAGTCTTTGAAGTTATTGGTGGAGGTAAGCGGAATCGAACCGCTGACCTTCTGATTGCGAACCAGACGCTCTCCCAACTGAGCTATACCCCCACCGGAACGGCTGGAATGTGCTTTTCTGTGGCTTTAATGTCAAGATATTCGCACACCCATATCACCCAATTCTTGAACTGACTCTTCCGGGTCGTTAGGATTTATATTTATGTCGCGGGTTAGGCTCGCGCTTCTTTAACCCACCCGGCGGAGAGCCCAGATTATGATCATTATCGATCCACTTATTCGCGTCGCGATCATTGCTGTTGACCTCTATATTTGGGTGATCATTATCGGGGCGATCCTGAGCTGGCTGGTCGCGTTTAACATCATCAACACCACCAACCAGTTTGTGTTCACGATGATCGATTTTCTCTATCGCATCACCGAGCCGGCGCTGCGCCCGATCCGCAAGGTTATCCCAAACTTCGGCGGCATCGATATCTCGCCGTTTGCGCTTATTCTCGGGCTGATCTTTCTGCAGATGGTGCTCGGCAATGTGCATCGCGCCTTGATGACCGGCTGACCGCCTGACCTGCCACTCTAATTTCGGGAATATATTAAGATGACGGACGCACGTTTAATTGACGGCAAAGAATTCGCTGCCCAACTACGAGACAGGATTGGTCGCCGTGCCGCCGAGATAAAAGAACAGCATGGGCTGGTGCCAGGACTGGCGGCGGTGCTGGTCGGCGAAGACCCCGCCAGCCAGGTCTATGTTCGCAATAAAGAAAAACAGACCGTCGAGGCAGGTATGGCGTCGGTCGGTCGGCGTCTACCTGCCGATATCCTAGAATCCGATCTGATGGCCGTCGTCGCAGAGCTAAACGCCGACCCTGACGTGCATGGCATTCTGGTGCAGCTGCCACTACCCGATCATATTGCCGAGAAGCCGGTGATTGAAATGATCGATGTCGCCAAAGATGTCGACGGGTTTCATCCGCTCAATGTCGGGGCGCTGTCGAATGGCGAGGAAGGGCTGGTGCCCTGCACCCCGCTTGGTTGCATGATGCTGCTTGATGATGTGCTTGGTGATCTGACAGGCCTAAATGCGGTTGTCGTCGGGCGCTCGAACATTGTCGGCAAGCCAATTGCCCAGCTGCTGCTGGCCGCCAACTGCACCGTCACCATCGCTCATTCAAGGACCAGAGATTTGCCCGAGCTGTGCCGCGCCGCCGATATTCTTATAGCCGCCGTCGGCCGTCCTCAAATGATCAAGGGTGACTGGGTCAAGCCGGGGGCCGCGGTGATTGATGTCGGGATCAACCGTATTGAAGCAGAAGGCGGCAGGACCCGTCTGGTCGGTGATGTTGATTTTGACGGGGCGGTAAAGGTCGCGGGCTCGATTACCCCGGTTCCGGGTGGCGTCGGCCCGATGACAATAGCCTGTTTGCTGGAAAATACCCTGATCGCCTGCTGCCGCCAGAATGGCGTCGAGATTCCAGTAACCTAGGCTTTACTTGTCATCAGCGGGAGGTGGACCGTCTTTGCGGGCACCACCCCAACCCGTGTGGGTGATGTCAAAGATTGTACCGTTCGGGTCAGTGTATTTCATCTCGTAGAAGACATTGTCGCCCTCCATCTCACCCATAAACCAGTCACCGCCATTTTCCTTGATCGCTTTTTCGCTGGCCTCGACATCGTCAACCCAGAACCCGAAATGGTGGACGCCAAACCAGTCTTTGTCCTTGCCCTCGCCCATCGGACGGTCGTCCTTGTAACGCAGCAGCGCCAGATTGATGGTACCATCCGTCAGATAGACGCCATTTGCCATCGGCGCCTTGACCGAGGTGACCTTTTCCATGCCAAAGGTCGACATATAAAATTCGGCGGATTTTTGGGGATCCGGAACCGAGATCGCCAGATGACGAAGCTTGCCTTTTGCCTTGGTCATTGAATCCTTCTTCTCAGTCTGCAGTACTAGCCCTTTCCCCACCCGTCCACTCAAAGGATACCCGCCATGGGTGGGGGAAAGGGTCGGGCCAGACTTAGCGTTAAGTCTGCGGTCCTTTGATGTTAAACATCTCCGCTGCGTGATCCCACAACACGCGCTGCTTGATATCGGCAGACACGCCCTCAAACATCTTATCGATCGGAATTGAGACATCCGGCCAGGTTCCTTGAGGATGCGGATAATCTGAGCCCCAGATCGCGACATCGCCGAGATTACACCAGTCGAGTTTCATCATCTCGCAGCCGACGTAGTCTTCTTCGAAGGTAAAGCCACAATTACGCTTGGCATATTCGCTGGGCAGCATGGAGAGCGGTGCCGATGGATCGGGTGCACGTTCTTCAACCTGTCGATCACACCATTCAATCGCAAACGGTACCCAGCCGATCCGGCATTCAGAGAACAGCACTTTGAGATTTGGGTGACGTTCAAACGCGCCACAGAACACAAGCTGCGCAAACGTATTACAAAGGTTGAACGGGGCAGTCGCAAGGAACGCGATCTGCGCCCCGCGATGGTATGGCGGCAAGGGAGCATCGGCAGCACCACCGATATGAATGCACAGCGGCACGCTGGCTTCCGCGGCCATTGCCCAGAGCGGTTCCCAAACCTCGTCATAAACCGGCTTGGCAACGTCGAAGGGCGGAAATTCGACTGCCTTGGCACCGGCCTTGATCATGCGATCAAGTTCCTTGAGGCATTCTTCAGGATATTTGGTCGGCAGGGCCGGCAGCAGGAAGATACGATCCGGGTCGATCTTATTGATCTCCATCGCATAATCGTTAAAGGCCCGATAGACCGCCAATAACAATTCAGGATCGCTGACATTCCACTTGCGGACGCTGGCGAAAATCACGCTCGACCAGACTTTGGACTGGTCCATATGGTTCAGCAAAATTGTCGGGTCAGCCGGCGGCAAAGCGCCATCCGGGAGATCGACACCATGATCCCTGAAGGGTTTGAGGAATTGCGCACTATTGGAGCCATCGGCTGATTTATCCCAGAGCTTGCCTTCCCAGGTCCATTGCGAACCGTTCTTGCCCTCAATAACTTTCGGGCCAATCTCCTTGAATTTGGCGGGCAGACGGTCCTGCCACAAATTCTTAGGGCACCAATGGGTGTCGAGATGGTTATCCGCTGAAATATAAAGATACTCTGTCATCGAAAACAGCTCCAAAACTAAGGTGTTTTATTGTGGTTACAGTCGCGCAAAGACCATGGAACGTCAAGGTAGGAGGCAGAAATATAAATACTTAGGACACTTTGCGCATCGCCTCGCGGCGGGTGATAACCAGCACCGCTGCAAAGATGATAGCTGCGCCAATCCAGGTTTCCATATCGGAATATTCGCCGAATAAAATCCAGCCAAAGGCGGATGCAATTGGCAGACGCATAAAATCAACCGGCCCGAGCAGGCTGGCATCGGCGAGTTTCATGCCGCGTGCCAGAAAGATATGCCCCAATGTCCCGAAAGCACCTACGGCAAGAATCCAGCCTGCCTGATCCCAGCTTGGCCAGATCCAGTCGGGTATTGCCAGAACCAACGCAAATGGAACCAGCGCCAGGTTCATATAAAAGATCAGCACCGCGCCGCTGATATTAAGCGCGACATGTTTGGTAATAAGCTGCACGGAGGCGTTCGACATCGCCGAAATCAGAATGCCAATGATCAGCGGATTAAACGGCACATAGCCCGGGCGGATAATAATCAGCGCGCCAATAAACCCGATGATGATAGCGCTCCACCGCCAGACACCGACATTCTCCCGTAACAGCAGCGCCGCCCCGACGACGACAAACAGCGGATGGGTGAACTGGACGGCGGTAACGTCTGACACCGACATGCCGGTCAGGGCCAGAAACCAGCACAGAATACCAACCACTGAAATCAGGCTGCGCCACATCACCATTTTCCATTGCGGCGGGGCGAGGATTTTTGGTTCATAGCGGATGGTGTGCAACAGCCACGGCAGCAGGACCATAAGCCCCATGATGCCGCGGAAGAAGACCAGCTGCGGGCCGGAAAACCCGTCAAAACTTAGGTGACGGACTGCCGTCATCATGGCGCACATCGATGTTGTCTGCGCCAGCATCCATAATATGCCGCGAACCGACGGGGAAAGGATCATACGACGCTGCCCCGCCGTTCAACCCGTCGCGCATGCCAGGTATTGTACCAGGCGGCGAGAAAGATCACGCAGGCCCCGACATAGGTCCAGATATCGGAAATATCATTAAACAGGATATACGCCCCAATGGACGAGAAGACGAGGCGCAGAAAATCGATGGGTGCCAGGGCGCTGGCATCGGCATAGCGCATCGCTTTCAACAAACAGGTATGGGCCGTAGTCCCGGAAACGCCGAGGACAATAATCCAGACGGCATGTTCCCAACCGGGCATCGACCAGTAGAACGGCAGGGCAATCGCGGCCCCCGGCATAATAAGCAGATTCATATAAAACGCGGTGGTGTTGGGCGACTCGGTGCCCGACATAAATTTGGTAATGACATGGTTGGCGCCATAAAGCGCGCCGGACAGCAGCACAAAATAATGCGCCCAGCCGATCTCCTGAAAACCGGGTCTCAGAACGATCAGCACTCCGACAAAGCCAATCGCTGTCGCTGTCCAGCGGATCGCGTCAACATGCTCGCGCAAAAAGATCGCGGCAAAAATAATCATGAACAGCGGTAAGGTGAAGTGCAGCGCAATCGCATCACCCAGCGGCAACGCTCCGATCGCGGCAAACCACAAAATCATCCCGACGCCCATGAAAATAGCGCGGATTGTGTGCTGGCCAAACTTGTTGGTCTTGAGGGCCCCGATGCCCTCGCGGGCAATCCACGGCAGAAACAGAAACACACCGAACAGGCAGCGAATAAAGACAATCTGCACCGATGCCATATCCACCGATAGCGCGCGGACACTGATGCTCAACGCGACAAAAGACAGCGTTGTCAGCAACATCCAGAAAACGCCGAGATAGACAGGAGGCAAAATCGTTAACCTTAGGTACGGAGAGAAATTAGACGTTATCCACCAGTCTATCTGGTTATGGGACTGGTTTCGACCCCACCGCTTTACCGGCAGGAAGAGTCATGGAATGCTGCGGTGCATTTTTTCAGGAAAGACCGCAAATATGTCCGTATCCCGTATCGATGTTCATCACCATGTGCTGCCGGAATTCTATAAAGACGCGCAGCGCGCGGTCGGCATTTCCGGCACTGCCTATCGCGGCTTTCCCGACTGGACGCCTGAAAAATCCCTGGCGCTGATGGATGCCACCAATACCGCCACCAGCATCCTGTCCTTTACCTCACCGGGGATTTACTTTGGCGACATCGCCGTTACCCGCGACCTGGCGCGCCAGTGCAATGATTATCTGGCGCAGCTCGCCGCCGATTATCCCGGCCGGTTTGGCGGGTTCGCTTTTTTACCCCTTCCCGATATCGATGCGTCTCTGCACGAAATAGAGCGCGTGTTGGATGAGTTGAAGCTCGACGGCATTACTCTGCTGACCAGTTTCGATGAAAAATATATCGGCCATCCGGATTTTGAGCCGATCTATGAGGAGCTCAACCGGCGCAAGGCCGTGACCTTTATTCATCCCTGCTATCCACCCGGTACCGAAGCCAAGGGGTGGAGTATCCCACGGATGATTATTGATTACCCGTTTGAGACCACACGCGTCGCCACCAATCTGATCTTCAATGGTGTGATGGAACGCCTGCCAGATATTCCGTTTATCCTGTCACATTCGGGCGGCACGCTACCATTCCTCGCGCACCGCATCGCCATTTTTGATACCCAGACACCGTTTCAAGACAACTACCCCAGGGGGGCGATGGAATATATGAAGCAGTTTTACTTCGACACGGCTTTGTCCGGCGACGCGTCTGTCCTTGATTGCCTGTCCGCGATTGCCGACCCGTCGCGCATAATGTTTGGCTCGGATTATCCGTATATTTCAGAAGATGTTGCTGAGGCGGAAACCGCGGGCTTCGATGCCTATGGCGTTTTTGACTACAAGGCGTTCGCGGCGATCAATCGCGGCACAGCGGAAACATTGTTCCCCCGCTTTGCGCGTTAACAACAAGGCCGAACCATGAACGCAGCCGATAACACCCCGATGACCCGTGGCGTTCACCACCTCGCCCTCACTACCGAGGACATGAAGGCCACAACCGGGTTCTTTGTCGATATTCTTGGCATGAAACTGGTCCACGCCATGAAAGTCCCGGCCGGACTCGGCACCGGTCCCAACAATCGCGGCAACCCACCCTATGAATCCATCCGGCATTATTTCTTTGATATGGGCAATGACAGCCTGCTGGCCTTCTTTGAGATTCCCAAAGGCGCCGAGCCTGCCGCTAACCGCAACGCCATCGGCGGCATGCAGCATGTCGCCTTTGTCGTGACCGATAACCGTTTTCGCGAGATCGAGCAACGTCTCAAGGATAACAACATCGAGTATAACGGTCCGACCCCGCAGCTGCCGGGCCTTATCGGGATCTATTTCTATGATCCGAACGGCATTCGCATGGAAATGGCCTGCCAGCCCGCCGACGGTGAAAACCCCGATGTCATGACATGCAATACCCAGACCCGCTCAGTTGCGCGGGCAGAGCTCGAAACGCTCACCGATGATGGTGCCTGGATCGACAGCATGGTAAGAAACCTCAAAGACTGAACCAACAGGCAGGGAGGAAGATATGCCGACAATTGATTCAGATGCTCATGTCATCGAATCCGACAAAACCTGGAGCTATCTCGCCGATGACGAAAAGCATTTCGCACCGGTCATTCTGAACAAAACCGGTGAAGAGCCAGCGCCCGAAAATACCTACTGGCTGAGCGGTGACAACATCCAGCCCAAGGATAATGCCGACACCCTGTCGATGGACGAAACCTCGCGCGAGATGGGCAGTGTTGATGCAAGGCTCAAACATATGGATGAGCTCGATATCGATCTGCAGGTTCTATACCCAACAATCTTTCTGGTGCCATGCGCCCGTGATCCGCAACAGCAGGCCGCGCAGTATCGCGCCTATAACCGTTGGCTCGCCGATATCTGGGAGATGGGCGGCGGACGGCTGCGCTGGTCGGCCTGTGTCCCGACCTGGTCAATGCATCTGGTACGTGACGAGTTGAAATTTGCCAAGGAGCATGGCGCCTGTGCGGTGTTTATTCGTCCCTATGAATGTGACCGCTATGTTGGCGACAGCTATTTCGACCCCCTATTCAAGGCCGCAGAAGAGGTTGATCTCGCCGTGACCTTTCATTCCGCCAATGCCAGCTATCAGAACAATATCTTCCATGAGGGCCATAATTTTGGCCGTTTCAAAATGGCCATGGTCTCGCAGTTCCATTACCTGCTTGAGAACGAACTGCCAAAGAAATATCCCAATCTGCGTTGGGCCTTTATCGAAGCGGCGGCGTCCTGGTTGCCATATGCAGTGCAGGACCTCGAAAGCCGACTATCGCGCAAGGGCAAGAAGCTGGGGGACAACCCGCTCAAGGACAATAACATCTGGGTCACGCTGGAGATGGCAGACGATATCCCCTATCTGATCGATTTCGTTGGCGACGATAACTTCGTGGTTGGGACGGATTATGGTCATACCGATACGTCCGCGCAGATCGAGGCGCTGCGGATGCTCAGCGAAAATCCGAAAATTGCCGCGAGCTCTATTGAGAAAATTCTCGGCCCCAACCCGACCAGGCTATACGGGTTTTAGCCTCATGCTCAAAACTGGGATCATTGGCACGGTCATCGCAGCCATCTGCTGTTTCACGCCGGTACTGGTGATCCTGTTAAGTGCCGTCGGGCTGTCGGCCATCATCGGCTGGCTGGATTATGTCCTGCTGCCCGCTCTGGTAATCTTTTTGGCAATGACGGGGTATGCGCTATGGAAGAAATCGCAAGCGAAATAGTCCTGCAATCGATCATCACCTGCCCCGATTGCGGCCATGTCGAGACCGAGACCATGCCAACGGATGCCTGCCAGTGTTTTTATGATTGCAAGGGATGTCAGGCTGTCCTCAAACCCAACCCGTCCCGTACTTTCGGCGTTATCGGTGTCAGCGGGTTGGCTCCACAGTGGTTTGAAACTGATTTTAGTTTTTTTGTTAGCAATAAGGGGGGTGCCTCACTACGACTCGAAGCGGAGTATGACCTGCTATTCACACAGCGTCTCGTTCTCGAACCGTCTTTAGAAGCGAACATCGCTTTCTCAAATGACCCCGAAACAGGCGTCGGATCGGGGCTTAGCGATATCGAACTTGGGCTTCGACTTCGATACGAGGTCTCGCGGGAAATCGTACCTTATATTGGCGTAAACTGGGAACGAAAAATCGGCCGAACAGCCGACCTTGCCAGTGAAGAAGTAGAAGACTCCAACGTCTTCTCTATCGTCACCGGTCTACGGATTTTCTTTTAATCGTCGATTTGTGGCGATCTGCAAGCGTAATGGTGGTTCCGAAAAAAGGTTCGGGGCCACCCCATGCAGAAATGAAAAACGACAGCGCTTCTTCTTGACCTTCCTGCTGCCGGAAGGTTTAGTCAGGAACATCTACAAGCGGTAAGAATAAAATGAATATCAGCCAGGCTGCCACAGATTCCGGGCTTCCGGTAAAAACCATCCGGTATTACGAGGAAATTGGGCTTATCGCACCAAAGCGCCGGGAAAATGGCTATCGGGATTATGGCGCGCCCGATCTTCACAAGCTGACTTTTTTGCAGCGGGCTCGTGGATTAGGATTTTCAATTGAAGATTGCCGTGTGCTTTTATCACTCTATGAAGACAAGGGCCGCGCCAGTAGCGATGTCAAGAAACTGGCGAAGGCCCATGTTACACAAATCGACCAAAAGATCGGCGAACTGCAAAGCCTGCGCAGCACACTTGATCAACTGATTGCCTCCTGTCATGGAGATACGCGCGCCGACTGCCCAATCCTTGATGATCTCGCAGGAAAATCTGTGTCATGAAGAAGTCCTACACCACGATCGCCATCCTAGGTGCGGTGACGCTTGCTATCGTGGGCGGCGTTATCTTCAATTCATCCAGCCAAGGCCAGGGCCGCATCGATCCTGACAACAGGCAACTGGTAGAGAGTGGCAAAGCCTTATATGCCAAACACTGTGCGTCCTGCCATGGCAAGAATTTGGAAGGGCAAACACCAAACTGGCGGCAACCCTTGCCCGATGGCAGCTTCCCCGCCCCACCGCATGATGCCTCAGGCCATACCTGGCACCAT
>CALIBP010000295.1 GCA_938048165.1 uncultured Alphaproteobacteria bacterium
GATGGGACTTCACTTCATGAAAGAAGTGCCCTTTGATACCGTTTATATCCATGCCCTGGTCCGCGATGAAAAGGGCCAAAAAATGTCGAAGAGTAAGGGTAATGTTTTGGATCCGCTGGATCTGATCGATGAGTATGGTGCAGATACACTGCGTTTTACCCTGACCGCCATGGCGGCACAGGGCAGGGATATCCGTTTGTCGAGCGGGCGCATTGAGGGCTATCGGAACTTTATAACGAAGCTTTGGAATGCCGCGCGCTATGCGGAAATGAATGAGTGCCATTCCGATCCGGCTTTCGATCCAGCGTCCTGTACTCAAACGGTCAATCAGTGGATTGTTGGGACGATCGTCGACACAGAACAGCAAGTCTCGACAGCTCTTGAAGAGTACCGTTTCAATGATGCAGCCAATGCGATCTATCAATTTACCTGGCATAGTTTTTGCGATTGGTATCTTGAATTCACCAAACCAATTTTGTCTGGGCAGGACGCAGCCGCCAGTGAAGAAACGCGGGCGATTATGGGGTGGATTCTCGATCAAATTCTTTTGCTTCTGCACCCGATGACACCTTACGTCACCGAGGAGCTTTGGACTGAATTAGCGCCAACATCTGGACGGCAGACTCCGCTTATTACGGCACCCTGGCCGCAGATCATCGCACCGAATGGGGCATTGGATGCCGGTGCGGAAATGGATTGGGTGGTTCGTCTGATCTCTGAAATCCGGACTGTCCGGGCTGAAATGAACGTCCCGGCCGGCTCAAAGACCGATTTGTTGGTGCAGGGCGCCAATGACGTGACGGCGGCTCGGTTGTCTCGGCACAGTGACCTTATCAAGCGGATGGCCCGGGTCGAGACAATCGAAATGACCGGCGGAGAAACGCCCAAAGGCGCGGTTCAGGTGATCGTCGATGAAGCGACCTACTTCCTGCCGGTTGGTGATGTGATCGATATTGCGCTCGAAACAGACAGGCTGACAAAAGAAATCGCCAAGGCGGAGAAAGAGATCGCTCTGGTTACCAAAAAGCTCTCCAATGAGAAGTTTACCTCACGGGCACCGGCTGAAGTTGTCGAAGAAAACCGCGAACGGCAGGCCGAATATGAGCGCATTCGGGATAAACTTAAGGAAGCGCTGGACCGCCTAAAGGCGCTTTAAAAACCGCCAATCATTACCCAGAGGATCAGGGCCGGGGCAATAATGGCGCACATCCAGCGCCAGACGAATGCCCATCGTGGTGGCGCTTCGCCTTCAGCGTAGAGTGATTTGGCTGCATCTGGCCAAAATACCCAACCGACGAAGAGTGCCATCCCAATAGCGCCTCCCGGTAACAGGAGCTTGGTTGCGAAGAAATCCATCAAGTCGAAGATCGTCATCCCGAATAAGGTGATATCAGCCCACGGTCCAAACGACAGAGACGCCGGTATGCCGACCAGAAATAGAACAAAGCCCGTCCAAATCGTGCCCTTATGACGCGAGACGTTATGTTCGTCACCAAGATGAGCGACGGCGACTTCCAGGATGGAAATCGCGGATGTCAGGGCAGCGACGGACAACATTAAAAAGAACAAAAGGCCAAAGAAAATCCCGCCTGGAATTTGTGAAAAAATTTGCGGTAGCGTAACAAAAGTTAATGCTGGGCCCGCTGAAGGATTCTGACCAAAAGCGAAAACGGCGGGTAAAATAATCAATCCGGCCATAATGGCGAAAGAACTATCGAGACCGACCACCCACGCCGCATCGCCAGGTAGAGAGCGATCCCGTGAGATGTAGGACCCATAGGTGATCATCACCCCCATCCCGACACTGATCGAAAAGAATGCCTGCGAGAGGGCTGCCTGAACTGTCAGCATGGTGACTTTAGAAAAATCCGGTGACAGAAAGAAGGCGATCCCTTTTTCCGCTCCTGACAGGCTGACCGAGCGGATGATGAGGACAAACATCAGGATCACGAGGCCGGGCAACAGGATCCGGCACCAGCGCTCAATACCTTGATTAATCCCCGCAATGACGACCGTAGCGGTTGCAGCCATGAAAAGTCCATGGAACAGGATCGGTAGCCAGCCATGCGATATAAAGGCACCAAATCCGCCAGCATCGCTGGCGGTGCCGGCAACGGTTTTCCAGATAAACCCTAAAGTCCAGCCGCCGATAACGCTGTAGAACGGCAATATCACGACTGCACAAAGGACGCCGATATAACCAAGAATCGGCCAGACACCACCTTTCAGCCGTCGGAAGGCGGCCGCGGGGCTGCGTTGTGCTGCGCGACCAATCGTCTGTTCTGCAAGGAATATGCTAAAGCCCACCGTAAAAACGATAGCGAGATAAAGGATAATAAAGGCTCCGCCACCATTTTCACCGGCGACATAGGGAAAGCGCCATATATTGCCAAGTCCAACGGCTGATCCCGCTGCGGCAATAATAAACCCGCCCCGGGATTTCCAGCTTTCGCGTGCCTGCGCCATTTATCCACCAGTTCTGCAATGGCGCCTTTGCAGTCGCCTTCTGAGTCGCTATTTTGCGGGATAATAAGCCATAAAATCAAAGGGAACGAGACCATGGACATTCGCATTGGCACCAGTGAAATCGATGGAACATTTCATCGTCAGGGCATGGCCGTCGCGGATATTTTGCATCCAAACCATACTGTCGAGATTGAACCAATGGCGGGGTCCAGTGTTGGCAGTGCGTTGGGGCTGCATACCGGTCACCTCCAGTTCGGCTTCTCCGCGTCCAACTGGGTAGGACGCGCCTTGCGTGGCGAAGACCCATTTAAAGAGCCGATTGAAATCAGGATGGCGGCGCCGGCAAATGTCGGGCCAATGTTTTTTGTCGTCCGCGCTGATTCTGGCCTTCGTTTAATCGACGACATGAAGGGCCGTAAAGTTTCGGTGAATGTTACCAATAGCGGTATGTATCAGCATACCCGAACAATCTTCGGTATTTTGGGGATTTCCTTTGACGAGTTTGAGCCCGTCCACCTGGGATTTGAGGAGGGCGCAGCGGCGCTTAAAGCTGGAGAAATAGATGCCCAGTGGCAATGTCCAATCCCCAATCCAGTGATGACCGAGTTGGCTGCCAGTACAGATGTCCGAGTCCTGGAATATGGACCGGGCCAGCTCGAAAAGGTCATTGCCGAAGCAGCTTTCTATCGGCGGGCGATCATGTCGGCCGGTGCCTTTAGAGGTGTTGAACAGGCAACTGCCCAGGTAGGGGTGCTGAATGTTATCGCGACCCATGAACGAGTCGAGCATGAGTTGGTTCATGAATTCGTTATGACGATGATCACGAACGCTAAAGCGCTCGGTGAAGCACAGGAGCTTTATCGCGGGCTGGCAGATTTGTTTGCCGAACTTAAAACCGAAGGCCAATCAGTGTTCGAGCCGGGCGGCGTCGCCCTCCATCCGGGAGCAGTTTTGGCCTATCAAGAAGCGGGGCTTTTGCCCTAACGGCAATATGAGGCTAGGCAGAACACTGCCTGCAGACTATGTTGCGACCCAATTGAATTGACGTAAAAAATGAGGATTCCGATGCCTGACGGATCACGCGTAGCCAAAAAACGGACCACCGCGAAAAAACGCGTACCCAAAAAGAAGTTCAATAAAGCCAAGCTCCCGAGCCGTCATGTGACGGAAGGGCCAGAACGGGCACCGCATCGCAGCTTCCTTTACGCCATGGGGCTAACCGATGAGCAGGTTCATCAGCCTCTGGTTGGTGTCGCGACGTGCTGGAATGAAGCCGCCCCGTGCAATATCTCGCTGTCACGCCAAGCGCAGGCTGCTAAACGCGGCGTTGCCGAGAATGGCGGGACGCCACGTGAATTTACCACGATTACTGTCACGGACGGTATCGCCATGGGCCATGCGGGGATGAAATCCTCTCTCGTTTCGCGTGAAATCATTGCTGATTCCGTTGAGCTGACCACGCGTGGTCACTGCTACGACGCTCTTGTTGGGCTCGCTGGTTGCGATAAGTCACTGCCGGGCATGATGATGTCAATGGTGCGGCTCAACGTACCCAGCGTTTTCATCTATGGCGGCACCATTTTGCCGGGTCGTTTTAAAGGTCGTGATGTCACGGTGGTTGATGTCTTTGAAGGGGTAGGCATGCATGCTGCCGGTAATATGAGTGATGCTGATCTTCAAAAGCTTGAGAGTGTTGCCTGTCCGTGTGCCGGGTCCTGTGGTGGCCAGTTTACAGCGAATACGATGGCGTGTGTTTCGGAAGCGATTGGATTGGCTCTGCCGGGGTCTGCTGGCGCACCCGCATCATTCAAGTCCCGTGATAAAGTCGTACGGGAAGCCGGGGCCGGCGTTATGCACTGTCTGGCCAAGAATATCCGTCCGCGTGACATTGTAACCCGTGAATCGCTGGATAACGCCGCGAAGATCGTTGCCGCAACAGGCGGATCAACCAACGCCGCATTGCATCTTCCGGCGATCGCAAACGAAGCAGGGATCAAATATACCCTTGATGACGTGGCGAAAATTTTCAAGACAACGCCTTATATTGCCGATCTGATGCCGGGTGGGAAGTACACCGCGACGGACATGTATCGTGTTGGCGGGGCACCTGTGGTCATCAAAGAGCTGCTTAATGAAGGGCTTCTGAACCCAGATTGCATGACGGTGACCGGTAAAACACTTGGACAGAACCATCGCAGTATCAAGTTCCCAAAAAACCAGGATGTGGTTTATCGGGTCAAAGATGCGATTACGCCAACCGGTGGGGTTGTTGGGCTGAAAGGAAATCTTGCGCCAGACGGTGCCATTGTGAAGGTCGCTGGCATGGAAACCCTGACTTTCAAGGGTCCTGCCAGGGTATTTGAATGTGAAGAAGATGCCTTTGAAGCTGTTGTGAATAACAAGATCAACGAGGGTGACGTCATTGTCATCCGCTATGAGGGCCCCAAAGGGGGGCCGGGCATGCGCGAAATGCTGTCAACAACAGCCGCTTTGTACGGTCAGGGGATGGGCGAGAAAGTCGCCTTAATTACCGATGGCAGGTTCTCTGGCGGTACGCGCGGCTTCTGTATCGGCCATGTTGGACCCGAAGCAGCGGTTGGCGGACCAATTGGTCTTTTGCAAGATGGCGATATCATCACAATTGACGCTAATAAGGGCAAAATGAATGTAGCGTTGACGAAAGCGGAATTGGCCAAGCGCAAGAAAGCCTGGAAGCCTCGGAAACATGATTATCAATCCGGTGCGTTATGGCGCTACGCCCAAACTGTTGGACCGGCCTCATCCGGCGCCGTTGTCCACCCCGGCGGCAAGGCAGAAACCCATTGTTACGCAGATATTTAGGGGAAAATAAACTTAGATTAACCATTAATATTAACCATTAAGTTATTGATATTAATAAAAAACGAGTTGTTTCGTATTTTGTGACGTCGTAACCTGATGAAATAGTTACAGAGATTTCTCTCAAGTGAGGATGAGCCAAAGTGCCGCCGCTGAGAAAGTCTTAAGATTTAGGCGTTGCTGGTCCTATTTATTAACAGGATGGACCAGCCCCTAATAGATGGGATGAGGACAATGACGGACAGTGTTTCGCCGGGGATTTCCCGTTTTATTGACGGGTTAAGTGAAGAGGAACGCGAAGATTTAAAGGTCGTTTTGCGCGACTCCAATACGTATCTCGCCGAGGACATGGATGATGTCATCGCGATTTTAAACCAGATTAAGACCTGATTTGGCTTTAGAAATTCGTCGAGAGGACGACCTCAAATATCTACGCGAGACAATCGAACTCGCAAAGGCAAGCCGTGACAGCGGAAACCATCCTTTTGGCGCCATCCTCGTTGGGCCTGACGATGAGGTGCTGTTGCAGAGCGGTAACACGTTTAAGAAAGACAAGGGGGTCGGGCACGCGGAGGCAAACGTCGCGCGGGCCGCGAGCCGCCTTTTTGAAGTCGATTATCTAAAAAATTGTACGCTTTACACGTCGGTTGAGCCCTGTTGCATGTGCGCAGGGGCCTGTTATTGGGCCGGCATCGGCACTGTGGTCTATGGCATGACCGAAAAGCGTCTGGCAGTGATAACAGGTGATAATCCCGAAAATCTCACGCTCGACATGTCTTGTGAGAAGGTTTTTAAGGCGGGGCAACGCGAGGTCAAAACGCGTGGGCCTTTTGCGGAACTGGAAGAAGAAATTGCCGAAGGTCACTGTAATTTTTGGTGAACCACGCTTTTCGCGTTAGTCAAAGACCGTTTCAACATAGTGCTCAGAATCGACGACAGCTTCGATAACTGTTGGCCCATCTGCCAGTAGCGCTTTTTCAACAGCGGCCCTTAAACTATCCAGATCGCGAACACCAACAGCGGGAACGCCGAAGTAATGTTCGGGCGGATCACGATATTCTTCGGGCTGTAATTCAGTGCCATATATCCCGTACTGGCGGCGCATTTGTTTGACCCGGATTAATCCGAGCCAGCGGTCGTCGAGAACGACGACAGGAAGCGTAATGCCCTGTCTCTTAGCTGTCGCCAATTCACCACAGGTCATCTGAAAACACCCGTCACCAATCAGACAAACAACCGGTAGATCTGGAAATGCGAGCTTTGCTGCTATCGCGGATGGCAGGCCAAACCCCATGGAAGACCAGCCATTCGTAATCAGAAAACGTTTTGCCGCCGGTGCGTTCCACTGGCTGGCAATTTGGTGTGTATGGGCACCGACGTCAAAACCTAGGATACCTTCTGGCGGTAGGGCGTCGCGGACTGCATCAATTGCCTGATAAGCGGTAAATCCGGGGGCGTCGGGGCGCAGCAGTTGATTGAAACTTGTTCGATGTCCCTCTAGCTCGGTCCCACTCCAGTCATTCGGAATAGCGTCAGCTGCGGTGAGAGACCTCAAGGATTTGCTGAGGCTACCAACCACCTCGTGTTTTAACATCACACTGTCAGCCAGGTCGGCGCTCTCAATATCGATCTGGAGGAGAGGGGTGTCCCCAATCCATGCCTCAAATTCAACCTCGATCGTGTCATAGCCCAATCCAATGATCAGGTCGGCTGAGCGTAAGAACTTCCGCTGATGCTGACGACATGCGCGTTCGATACAGCCAATGGCGAGCGGATGATTATCATCAATAAGTCCCTTGGCCATAGTCGTTGTAGCGAACGGAATTTGATGTTTTTCAATAAGGCCCAAGAGTTGGCCATGATCAGCGATGCGCATCGCCGTTGAGCCGAGGACGGCAATTGGCCTTTTAGCACTGGAGAGTAACGCAATAGCCTCATCGATAGCGACCTGAGTGGCAGCCTCCGGTGCCTGTGGTTGTGCGATTTTTGGAACCTCTTCCTTGGCTGCAGCCAAGGCGACGTCCTCAGGCAGATCAAGATGGACAGGACCCATGGGTTCTGTTGTCGCAATTTTGATTGCTTCCGCCAAAGTCTCGGCGACATTGCCTTCGCGCAAGGGCAGGGTCGCCTTGGTAATGGGCGCAAACAACGCATGATGATCGATATACATCTGAATGCGGCGACCCAGCTGGTCAGTGTTTAAATTGCAGGTAATGGCAATCATCGGGGATCGGTCAAGCCAGGCATTGCCAACCCCGGTTGCCAGGTTTGTGGCACCTGGGCCTAGCGTCGCTATGCAGAACCCCGGGATGCCAGTAAGACGACCGGTTACATCAGCGGCAAACCCGGCGGAGCCTTCATGGGCAGTCAGGACAAACTCCACGCCGCCTTTGCGCATGGCCTCCATAACCGGCAGCACGTTGCCACTGGGGATTCCAAACCCGTGTTTAACACCCGCTTTTTTTAGCGTCGCGACAATCAGCTCGGCATTATTCATTTTTGATTTTTAAACCACTCAACGACGTAAGAAAGAAGGGTACAGATTGTGGTTCCAAGAACCACAAAAACCAGAACACCGGCTATGAGTTTTACCGGATCGCTTACACCTTGCTGGGTGTAGGCAATGGAGGCCCAAATTAGGCCAAACAGCGTGGCGCCTAAAATATAACGTTGCATTAGATAACAGCCTCTTCGTCTGCGATCACACACCAGACCGGTGTGTGATCTGAAGGTTTTTCCTTGCCGCGAGGTGTCTTGTCTATATCGCATTCAACGAGCCTGTCAGACGCTTGCGGCGACAGCAAAAGATGATCAATCCGAATACCGAAATCCTTCTGCCAGGCCCCTCCGGTATAATCCCAATAGCTGTAACGACCAGGTTCAGGGTGGAGGGCGCGAAAGGCTTCGGTAAGGCCAAGGTTCAAAAGCGCTCTGAAGCGATTGCGCGATTCTGGTTGGCATAACGCGTCACCAGCCCATCGTGCCGGGTCATGGCAATCAGCATCTGCAGGAATGACATTGTAATCACCACCCAGAACAAAGGCTTCTTCAGTCGCTAAAAGCTCTTCGGCATGGGTAATTAAACGGTCCATCCAGGCAATTTTGTAGTCGAACTTTTCGCCGGGAACAGGATTGCCGTTGGGTAGATAGATTGAGGCAACGCGCAAGCCACCTGTAAACGCTTCGATGTAGCGAGCTTGCTCATCCGCCTCATCACCAGGGAGGCCACATTGGACGTCTTCTATCGGGCTTTTCGACAGGATGGCAACGCCATTATAGGTTTTTTGACCATGGATCGCGAGATTGTAGCCTAGGTCCTCGATTTCCATGCCTGGAAAGGCTTCGTCGACGACTTTGATTTCCTGTAGCAGCGCAACATCAGGGGAGAATTCATCCAACCATTCCAGTACGCGCGGCAGGCGGGCACGGATTGAGTTGACGTTCCAGGTCGCAATTTTAGCCATTCTTCATCCCGGCAGTTCGGCAACAGTCAGAAAGAGATGTTGCTGCGTTGTTGTTCTAACGCAAAAACCGTAACTCAGCCAACCGAGAACGAAACGCCGCAGCCACAGGTCGAGGCCGCATTGGGGTTACGCATGGTGAAAAATGAACCGACCAGCTCTTCTGCATAGTGAAGCTCACTACCGACGACATATTCCCAGGAGGTTTCGTCTATCAGAACGGCGACGCCGTCACGTTCGATCACACGGTCATCGCCGGCTTGTTCATCATCGAAGGAGAAGGCGTATTGAAATCCCGAACAGCCACCGCCTGATACCGCGACACGGAACCGCATATCTTTGAACTCGCCCTCGGCTGTGAGGGTGCGAATTCTTTTTACAGCGCTGTCGCTGATCTGAACGGTTTGTTCGGATGCTGTCATTTTAGCGATATTATCCAATTGCCGACTGACATTAGCGTAGAATCTTTATTAAACGGTAATTAAGGACAGGACGGGCTGCGGTCAACAGCTTGTTTGAAAGATTTAGAACGCTAATTGACGTTTTATTTCCTGAATCGCAAAAGACTCCTAGGTTTCCGCCATGAATACGGACGTTATATCCCAAACACCGACGGCACCCGCAGCCTATGCCAGTGATCCTGAGTTAAGCCGCGGCCGGTTATTTGAAGAAACTGAAAGTAATACACGGTCAGTTTTTCAGCGCGACCGGGACAGGATCGTTCATTCAAGCGCTTTTCGGCGCCTCAAGTACAAAACCCAGGTTTTTGTCTATCACGAGGGCGACCATTATCGGACGCGCCTGACCCATAGTCTGGAAGTAGCGCAAATTGCACGGTCATTGGCGCGGGTGCTTAGGACCAATGAGGATATGGCGGAGGCTTTGGCGCTAGCCCATGACTTGGGCCATCCACCCTTTGGGCACGCCGGAGAGGATGCTCTGCAGAAGGTGATGGAGCCCTATGGGGGCTTTGATCACAATGGCCAGGCAATTCGCATCGTTACCCAGTTAGAGGCGCGTTATGCGGATTTTGATGGGTTGAACCTTACCTGGGAGACGCTTGAGGGGCTTGCAAAACATAATGGCCCTTTAATCACAAGGCCTCTTGAAACGAAGAAGCTGCCCTGGGCGCTAGCGGAATACGCCTCACGACAGGACCTTGAATGGCATACCCAGCCGGGAATTGAAGCCCAGATTGCGGCAATTGCAGATGATATCGCCTATAACACCCATGATGTTGATGACGGTCTAAGAGCAGGATTGTTTAGCGTTGAGGATTTACGGGAGCAATCACTCGTCGGGCCGGTTATTGAAGAGGTCACCAAAAAGTATCCCCATCTCGAAAAAGGTCGGGTTATTCATGAGACGACGCGTCGAATGATCGATCGGATGGTAAGTGACTTGCTGACCGAAACGCGCCGTCGGTTAGACCAGTTCCAGCCTGAGTCTCCGAAGGCTGTCAGAGCGCTTGATGAACCAGTGGTTGCTTTATCGCGCGACATGTTGGAAATGAACCGTGGATTAAAGAAGTTTTTGTTCAAGCGAATGTATCGCCACCCCCGTGTGAACCGGATGACGAACAAAGCAAGTAGGGTGATAACGGATTTGTTCGAATTATTTGTTGCTGAAACGGGTTTAATGCCTGTCGATTGGCAACGGAAACTCGACAAGGTTGATGACACTGGGCGAGCGAGAATGGTCGCGGATTACATTGCGGGGATGACTGATAGGTTCGCTTTGGAAGAGCATCGAAGACAGTTTGATTTGTACGAATAAAATGAATTATTTTAAATATATAAACACCATTCTTATATCAGTAATTGAAGATCTGGTTGATGAAGAAAAACTTCCGGTGGGGCTCGTACTCAGCCGTATTGGGGTTGAACCCACCAAAGATCCGGCACATGGCGATCTTGCTTCCAATGCAGCGATGGTTCTGGCGAAGCCGGCAAAGACGAATCCACGCGAGTTGGGTCAACTTCTGGCCGACCGGCTGGTAGGTCGGGATGAAATCGCCAGTGCCGAAGTGGCTGGGCCCGGATTTATCAATATGCGGCTGGTGCCGGACTTCTGGACCGACCAAATTCCTGCAGTTCTCAAACAGGGAACGGCCTATGGCGATTGCGATCTTGGCGGCAATGAAACCGTCAATGTCGAATATGTCTCTGCCAACCCGACCGGCCCGATGCATATCGGACATGCCAGAGGCGCTGTTATCGGCGATGCGCTGGCAAGCCTGCTTGCCAAGGCGGGGTTCAAGGTTGCTCGGGAATATTACATCAATGATGCTGGCGCCCAGGTAGATGTTCTCGCCCGTTCGGCTCATCTCCGATATCGGGAAGCGCTTGGTGAAGATATTGGCGAAATCCCCGACGGCCTGTATCCCGGAGATTACCTTAAGCAAACAGGTCAGGACCTCACCGATCGCGATGGCGACAAATGGCAAAAGGTGCCTGAAGATGAATGGCTGCCGACCCTTCGGATTTTCGCCATTGATGCCATGATGGATCTGATCCGCAGTGATTTGGCGGCGCTCGGGGTAAAGCATGATGTGTTTACATCGGAACGAGACCTCGTTGAATCTGGCGCCAATGATGAAGTGGTGAAAGAGCTTCAATCCCGTGATCTGGTCTATATGGGAACGTTGGAACCGCCCAAGGGCAAACTACCAGAGGATTGGGAAGAACGACCGCAACTATTATTCCGGTCGGCCAAATTTGGGGACGATGTCGACCGACCGATGCAGAAAGCCGAGGGGGATTGGACCTATTTTGCGTCGGATATTGCTTATCACCGCGACAAATTTCGGCGGGGCTTTGGCACTATGATCGATGTCTGGGGCGCGGATCACAAAGGCTATGTCAAACGCATGCAATCTGCCGTAAAGGCAATTACTGAGGACAAAGGGGCTTTGGATGTCAGGCTGTGCAACCTGGTCAACCTCCTGGAAGATGGTAAACCCGCGAAGATGTCGAAGCGGGCAGGGTCATTTGTCACTCTGCGGGATGTCGTTGATGAAGTTGGCAAAGCGGCCGTTCGCTTCATGATGCTGACGCGCAGTAGTGATGCGCCTTTAGATTTCGATCTCAAAAAGGTTACAGAGCAAAGTAAGGATAATCCCGTATTCTACGTCCAATATGCTCATGCCAGGATATGTTCGGTGATCCGAAATACGGTCGATGCCTTTCCCGACCTGTCGCTTGACGATTCGAGCCTCTCAAGCGCTGATGTCGGCCAGTTGCAGGATCCTGGTGAGCTTGCAATGATCAAGGAATTGGCCAGTTGGCCGCAGGTTGTTGAGAGTGCGGCGCTAGCGCATGAGCCGCATCGGATAGCGTTTTATTTGTCTGATTTGGCAGGCTCCTTTCATGCGTTCTGGAACCGTGGCAATTCTGATGAAACGTTGCGGTTTATCGTTCCGGACGATCAGGCAAAAACCCTGGCCCGGGTTGCCTTGGCTCGTGCTGTAGCGGTCGTAATTGCCTCTGGTCTTGCCGTGATGGGGGTTGAACCAGTTGAGGAGATGCGCTGATGAATGATTTGATGGGTGAACAAAGGGCACCGACTTCGGAGAGTGTTAAGAACCCGCGTTGGGGCCGCAGAATTTTAACTGGAATGATTGCTTTGGCCGCTATCGGCGGCTTTGGCATGATCGTTGTTTTTAGCTATGACAAAGGCAAAGAAAACGGTGCCGTCGCCGGAACCCCGGTTATCAAGGCGCAACAGGGGCCAACCAAGATAAAGCCTGAGAAACCCGGCGGCATGCCGATCCGTGATCAGGACAAGGACGTTTATGATCGCCTCGATCCAAATGCCAGTAAGGAGAAGGTCGAAAACCTTTTGCCACCGCCCGAGCCTGCGATGCCAAAACCGGCTCCAATGAAGGCACCAAAAATAACCGACAAAGAAGTCGCCATGGTGACCACGGCGGAACCTGCAGCAGGTGCAACGGCCATTGCTCCGCCGCCAGCACCACCGATTGTCGCGGCAGCTAAGTCTGTCGAAAAACCCGACGTGAGCAAAGTCGTTGCAGCCAAACCAATCGCTGAAAAGAAAATAGTGAAGCCGGTTCAGGCGCTGAAAAAACCGGTCAAAGAAGTGGCGGCGCTTGAGCCTGGTTATCGTATCCAGCTTGCGTCCCTAAGGTCAGAAGCCGCTGCCCTTGGTGCCTGGCGTACTTTGCAAAAGAAACACCCGTCTTTATTTGCTGGTTTGAAGCCGAATGTCGTTCGAGCGGTCATAGCGGGGAAGGGTACTTATTACCGTTTGCAAGCCGGCACTCTAAAGGGACAGGCGGCGGCGCGCGCACTCTGTTCACGGGCCAAGAAAAGAAAAATTGGGTGCCTCATTGTCAAACCCCGCTAACGGTGTGCCAGCCGCCGTCATATTTGGCTGCATAGATACCGCCTTAACAGAAGCGGAGATCGAGCTGTTTGCCGAATGCAATCCGTTTGGTCTGATTCTGTTTGAGCATAACTGTGTCGATCCGAACCAGCTAAAGGCGTTGATCACTCAGTTTCAGGAAACTGTAGGACGTGAAGATGCCCCGATCCTGATCGACCAGGAAGGCGGTCGGGTTACCCGAATGAAGCCGCCGCACTGGCGTCATCCACCGCCAGCCAGGGTATTTCCGGAAATCGCCGTAAAGGACAGGGAGGCAGGGAAACGCGCTGCCTACTTGAATGCCCGGCTTATAGGACGCGAATTAGCCAGCGTTGGTATTAATGTGGACTGCCTGCCGGTCCTGGATATCCCGGTTGTCGGGGCGCATGAGATTATTGGTGACCGGGCCCTTGGCCGTGAGGCGGAAATGATCGCAGAACTCGGTCGGTCTCTGGCCGAGGGGATTATCGCGGAAGGTGTGTTGCCGATTATCAAACACATTCCCGGACATGGCCGCGCCAAGTCGGACAGTCACAAAGAGCTTCCGATTGTCGACACACCCCGAGACGAGTTGGAAAGCACCGACTTCGTGCCCTTTGAACTCATGTCCGAAATGCCGTGGGCGATGACCGCACATGTTGTCTATACAGCCATCGATGCAGAACGTGCAGCAACGATATCACCGATTATAATTGATGAAGTCATTCGCAAAAAAATCGGTTTTGAAGGGCTTTTGCTCTCGGATGATATCGGGATGGAAGCCCTATCGGGAACCAAGGGCGAGCGGGCGAAAACGATATTGACGGCGGGATGTGACCTCGCGCTGGAATGCTCCGGTAAAATTGAGGACATGACCGAAGTAGCGTCAATCATTCCTAAAATGACCGAAGTCGCACTGAAGCGCGCGGCAACCGCAGAAAAAATGCGTCAGGATCAGAAGCTGAATGATGGGTTATCTTCTGAGGATGCTTTGAAAGAGCTTGAGGACATACTCGACGCACACCAAATTGAATGGGCATGAGCCCAGCAATTTACCAGGCAACGGTCTGGATACTTCCTGTCCTGATTGCCATTACCTTTCACGAAGCCGCCCATGGTTATGTTGCATGGCGGTTGGGAGACAACACCGCAAAGGATCTTGGTCGCGTAACGTTTTCACCATTTCGGCACGTGGATCTTTGGGGCACGATCATTATTCCGGGGATTTTGCTGCTAACGAAAGCGCCGTTTCTATTCGGTTGGGCAAAACCGGTACCCGTTGATTTCATGAATTTGCGTAACCCGCGGCGTGATATGGTATTGGTCGCGGCTGCAGGGCCGGGGGTAAATCTGGCTCTGGCCTTTGCATCGGCAGTTCTCCTGCATCTGACGCCAATGTTATCGCCGGAAATCGGTAAATGGGTTACCCACAATCTGGCAAACTCCATTCTGATAAACCTGGTTTTGGCGGTTTTTAATATGTTGCCTTTGCCGCCCCTGGATGGCGGACGGGTCGCTGTGGGGCTACTACCGGCACCATTGGCTATTCAATTAGCGCGGCTGGAGCGAGTCGGGCTTTTAATAGTAATCTTGGGGCTGTTCGTGGTGCCATACGTAGGACGCGAATTTGGATATGACTTTAATCCTCTGGCGTGGTTAGTCGGAGGACCTGTTGATGCTTTGTATAGATTTGTAATGACGACTGCCGGTCATTTTTAGATTGAGGCTTTATGACAGAAGCACCTGATGATTTTGAGATGGAAGAAAGACCCATTATATCTGATGGCGCGCTTGTCGTTGATTTAGAGGGGTATGAAGGGCCAATCGATATGCTGCTCGTCTTGGCGCGGCAGCAAAAGGTTGATTTGGTCAATATCTCGATTCTTCAACTCGCCGAGCAGTATTTGAAATTTATCGAGGAAGCGCGCCGGTTGCGGCTTGAGATTGCCGCCGACTATCTCGTGATGGCGGCGTGGCTGGCCTATCTAAAATCCAGGCTTTTACTGCCGCCGGACGAAGAGGACGATGAGCCAAGCGGTCCCGAGATGGCAGAGGCTCTGGCATTTCAATTGCGGCGGCTGGAAGCGATGCAGGAAGCCGGGGCCAAAATCATGGAGTTGCCTAGGCTTGGTCGCGATGTCTTTCCACGCGGTGCACCGGAAGGTGTAAAGGTTATCCGAACCCCGGTATATGATCTTTCGCTTTATGAATTGCTGCGGGCCTACGGTAACCAACAAAGCAATGGACCTTCTGGGCCACTGGAAATTGCCCCTACCGAAATATTTTCAGTCGATGACGCACTTGAACGTTTAGGCAAGGTCCTCGGCAAAATTCCTGACTGGACGACATTGCAGGGATTTTTGCCCGAGTCGATCCATGACGCCGTAGTATTTAGATCAGCTGTAGCTTCAACATTTGCAGCGAGCCTGGAATTAGCAAAGTCGGGACGGCTTGAACTTCGTCAAAGCGGGACATTTGGTCCCATTTATGTCCGTTCCCGCGCAGAAACAGGGTGAGTATTATGGATGGTTCTATCCAAACCGAGGATACCGTGGAATGCCAGGAAGGCAGTATGACCGAGAATACGCAAGAACTCAGAATTTTGGAGGCGGTCTTGTTTGCGGTATCAGAGCCTGTGACCGAAGCGGCTTTGGCACAACGGCTTCCAGAAGGGACTGATGTCGCCGGCCTGCTTGCCGAATTGGCTCAGCAATATGAGGGTAGGGGCATCGAGTTACGGCCAATTGCTGGACGGTGGGCTTTTCGGACGGCGGCTGATTTGGCCGACTCACTGGAAATCGATGTTAAGGTGACGCGCAAGCTTTCGCGTGCCGCTGTCGAAACATTGTCGATCATTGGCTACCATCAGCCAATTACGCGTGGCGAGATCGAAGAAATCAGAGGCGTCGCCCTGAGTAAGGGAACTCTCGATTTGTTATTGGAAATTGGCTGGATCAGGCCGGTTGGCAAGCGCAAGACGCCCGGCCGACCAGTAACCTGGGGTACATCGCAAGAATTTCTCGATCACTTCAATCTTAATAAGTTGAGTGATTTACCGGGTGTCGGCGAGTTGAAAGCTGCCGGGCTCCTCGATGTACGCCCGGCGCGGACAATCTTTGGTGAAATTACTGCCAGAGTTGACGCAGTCAACGCATCAAGTGCTGTCGGTGACGATGAGGGTGAGGTCCCCGAACCGCTCAACCCTGATGGCGAGGATAGTGTGACCGACCAACAAGACTCTTGAACAACCGATTGAAATAGCTACAAGTAGCGGACAAGTCTCGTATGAATTAGACAGAGACGCTTTTGTGATTGTCTATTTACGCGCTTGCCAAGTGTGGTAAACCTTGGATCATCTTGAAATCGGCCTGTAGGCTTTTTTGGCGAGGAAATCGGTATGGGAACGTTTAGCATTTGGCACTGGGTCATTGTTTTGGTTGTCGTACTCGTATTGTTTGGCGGCGGTGGCAAACTTTCTCGTCTGATGGGAGATGCAGCGCGAGGCATTACGGCGTTCAAAAAAGGTCTTAAGGAAAACACTGCCGACGATGGTGAGGATGAGAAAAAGACCATTGATGCCGAGGCCAAACAGCCATCGGCAAATACCTCAAGTAAAGATGAAGCCGCGAAGAGCTGACGATCTAACCTGTTCCAGCATTTGAAGGGTGCGGATGCACCATGTTTGACATCGGCGGCTGGGAATTCCTGATTATTGTTAT
>CALIBP010000296.1 GCA_938048165.1 uncultured Alphaproteobacteria bacterium
AAATGGTGGGCGATACTGGGATTGAACCAGTGACCCCTACGATGTCAACGTAGTGCTCTCCCGCTGAGCTAATCGCCCGTCACCATTTTTAAATCCCGGCAGAACAAACTGTAAACCGCCGGGCGGGTCGTCTTTTATACTGAAAGCGCGCTGCTTTGCAAGCTGGCTTGAGCGGGTTACGCCGCGAGAATTTTATCGACCTCGCCAACCAGATCCTTGAGATGGAACGGCTTGGACAAAATCCTGGTCTCATTGGCCGGCTCGGCGCGTTTGGCATGCAGGGCGACAGCCGCAAAGCCGGTAATAAACAGGACTTTCAAACCAGGGATTTCTTCACCGGCACGCCGCGCCAGTTCGATTCCGTCGAGCCCTGGCATAACGATATCAGCGAGCAATAAATCGAAATCACTGGTTTTCGCCATGATTTCCGCCATCGCATCATTGCCATCGGCGCAATCAACGACAGCATGACCGGCCCGCGCCAGTGCCTTTGCCAGAAACTGCCGCAGAGAATCATCATCTTCCGCGAGTAATATGTGCGCCATGCTACAAAATCCTGATTACAAAGCCCGAATACTAAAATCCTGATCGGCCTGACTGATCTGACCGGAATTACAACGACACACTATAGCGACCCTTTCCTTGCGAAACGTTAATCCCCCGTCGGTAATGTATGGCGCGACATTTTGTACAATGCAAACTAATGACAGAGCCATCGCAAACGGGTAAATCTCGACTATGGCGAAACAACTCAATACAGAGCCGGGAAACGACGACCCGCTTGAGGTCCTGTCTCCGAGGCAGCAGACCGCACCTGTAATATTTGCCTCTCCCCATAGCGGCACTGACTACCCTGCAGAATTCATCGCCAATTCACCACTTGATCTTCCCTCCCTACGGAAATCGGAAGATTCCTTCGTTGATGAGCTTTTCGCTGCGGCCCCAGACCATGGCATGCCGCTGCTGCGGGCGCTATTCCCCCGGTCCTATATCGACCCCAATCGGGAACCCTTTGAACTTGACCCCGGTATGTTTGCCGACGAGCTGCCCGATTACGCCAACACGCAATCAAGCCGCGTCCATGCCGGGCTCGGCACCATCGCGAGACTGGTCAGCTCTGGTCAGGAAATTTATGGCAAGAAGTTACGTTTCGCTGAAGCTGCGGAGCGAATCAACGCCAATTACCGTCCCTATCACCGGGAGTTACGGGATTTACTCGATCAAACCAGACAGGAATTTGGCTGCTACCTGCTCATTGACTGCCATTCGATGCCATCTGTTGGCGGGCCACATGACCCGGACGCTGGACGCCGGCGCGCCGATATCGTTCTCGGCGATTGTTTTGCCAGCGCCTGCAATGAAGCGGTCATTAGTACAGTCGAATCTATCTTCACCGCGCGCGGGTACCAGGTATCGCGCAACAAACCCTTTGCCGGTGGCTTTACAACACGTCATTACGGCCACCCGCAACAGGGACGTCATGCCTTGCAGATTGAGATCAACCGGGCGCTTTATATGGATGAGGCCACCATTCAGCATAATGACGGTATGGCGAAAATGACCAGTGATATCACTGCCGTGATCGAAACCCTGGCTAAAATAAAGTGCGACGATCTACTGCCTGAGTAGCTACTTGGCCAAAATCACCTTTTAACGTTTCGTTCACTACTCTGGCACGTCATTTGCAACATTCTTTTTGTTGCCCCTTTAGCGTGGAGAAGGTCAATGTTGCCAGCAATTGCCAGGTTTGTAGTCAAACAAACTGTATTTATCAGCCTCGCAATCATCGTCATGGGTGCTGCCACCGGTGTTATTGCCGCCAATCCGGTCAAATTTGCACCGGTAACGGTTCCTTAGGGCGATCTCTGCAAATAGACGATCAAACAGGTTGAGCGGGCCAATAGATTGCCGAACATGCTGCTGCATGCGGTATCTCTGGCGGAGTCCGGGCGCTGGAACAAAGCAGAGCAGGCAAGTATTGCCTGGCCATGGACCGTTACCGCGAAGGGGAAGGGTAAATATTACCCGGATCGCGACACCGCAATTTTGGCGGTAAAGAAGCTCCAGCGCGAAGGCGTAAAAAACATCGATGTCGGCTGTATGCAAATCAATCTAAAGCACCACACATCAGCGTTTACGTCATTGGAAGAAGCCTTTTCGCCGGCGGCAAATGCCCGATATGCTGCAAGTTTTTTAAAGAGGCTTCGAAAAAGGACTGGATCCTGGGCGCATGCCGTTGGCCGCTATCATTCCAGCAACTGGCAAGGGCGCGGCAGACATTACTGGCGCAAGGTCCGCATCCTTTGGAAAAAAGAACGGGTTCGCGATTACAAAGCCCGACGGGCGGCTGATATCGAAGCCTTTAAAGAACGTCGGTCACAAATCGCCCGACAATATTATCGTTAGAGCCCTAGTAGGTCGCTTTCGCTGACATCGCCAGCCGACCCTCATTATTGAGAGCCCACAGCGTCGCTTCTCCCGCATCACCGGGCTTACCCTCAACCGTAAAATCATGCGTATCATAGATCGGCGACACCGCTCGTACGGCAAACGTCTTCAGAGTCGATTCCGGATTTTCCCGCCGGAACAAATCCAGCAACAGGGTAAAGGTCAGGGGACCATGCACCAGCAGACCGGGATATTTCTCAACCTCGGTTACGTATGTCCGGTCATAATGAATTCGATGGCTGTTCATCGTCAGCGCTGAATAGCGAAACAGCAAAACCGGTGACGGGTGGATCGTCCGTTTCCAGACTGCCTCTGCTGGTGCGGGCGGCGGTTCAGGGGCGACAGCACCGGGCTGCGCCTCCTCGCGATAGACCACATCCTGCATTTCGGTCGTCGCGACGCCGTCGTCTCCGGAAATCTCATGTTTGAGTTTTAGAAAGACGAGGTTGCCAGTCTTGCCGACCTTGGGCGTTACCGCTTCGATCGTCGTCACATTACGGATGGTTTCTCCAACATGGATCGGCTTGTGGTAAGTCGCCTGGGTGCCGGCCCACATGCGCCGCGGCAAATCGATTGGCGGCAAAAAATCACCGCGTTTGGGATGGCCGTCCTCAGCCGTATCCTTCAGCTTCACAACTTCGCGAATATAAAATAGGTGCCAACCCGGCGGGATGGCATCACCTTCCTTATAAGGCGCATCATCACGGTCCAACGTTGCGGTCAGCGCATCTGCCTGATAGGCGGTTACCAGCGCATCGGTCGAAGATTGTTTGCCAATCCAGGCATCATATTGATCACTCATCAGGAAAACTCCTTACGAATTTTATCGGTATGGTCGCCGATTCCCGGCACCGGGCCAAGCTCGCGAACTTCGCCATTCACCGTCGCCGGCGGTGCCGCCATCGTAACCGGCCCAGTCGGGCTATCCACCTCTACACGCCGCAAGGCCGGATGGGCTGACAGGCCGGCAACATCATTGATCTCGCCAAAGGCGATCTGCGCATCCCGCAGCCGCTTCGTCAGTTTAGGGCGTTCAATACTGGTAAAAGCACCAATGATGATTTCATCCAGCGCCGGGCGATTGGCACAACGCGCTTCGTTGCTACAGAACTTCTCATCCTCCGGCATGTCGGGGCGCTCAAGGACCTCGCCGGCCAAACGGAAAAATTCACGTTCATTCTGAATCGAGATAAGAATCTCACCGCCGTCCTGTGTTGGATAGGCACCATAGGGCGCAATCGACGGATGGTTGAGGCCCACCCGTGCGGGGATTTTTTTGCTGTAATCATATGTCAGCAGCGGCACGTTCATCCAATCGGCCATACCTTCAAACAAGGATGTCCGGATCGCGCCACCCTCGCCTGTCAGATCGCGTTCGATCAGGGCTTCCAGCACGGCCATATAGCTATACATGCCACAGGAAATATCACAGGCCGAGACGCCGACGCGGCCCGGCCCTTCTGGTCTGCCCGTAACCGAAGACAATCCGGTTTCTGCCTGCACCAACAGATCATACGCCTTCATGTCGGCATAGGAACCTTCCTCGCCGTAGCCGGAAATATCAACGGTAATAAGGCGCGGGTTCTTGGCACGCAGATCTTCCGAACCAAGTCCGGCTCGGGCAGCAGCGCCCGGTGCCAGATTTTGAATAAACACATCTGCCTTACTGAGAATGTTCTGCAGCAAGGCAGCGTCAGCCTCGTCCTTGATATTGAGGACCAGTGATTCCTTACCGCGATTGAGCCAGACAAAATACGCGCTTTCACCATGCACCACGCTGTCATAGCCGCGGGCAAAATCACCCTCCGGACGCTCGATCTTGATGACCCGTGCTCCGGCATCCGCCAAACGTGACGAGCAGTAAGGGGCCGCCACCGCCTGCTCCAGCGAAACAACAAGAAGGCCTTGTAGCGGCTTACCCATAGCCATGGCTCAATACTCCAGCTTAATAAGATCGCGGCAGATCAAGAACATGTTCTGCGAGAAAACTCAGGATCAGATTGGTCGAGATCGGCGCGATCCGGTAGAGCCGGGTTTCGCGGAATTTACGTTCGACATCAAACTCTTCGGCAAAGGCAAACCCGCCATGGGTCTGCATGCACATATCCGCCGCCTTCCAGGATGCCTCAGCCGCAAGATACTTGGCCATATTGGCTTCGGCACCGCATTGCTCACCAGCTTCGTAGAGCTCTGCCGAGCGCTTGACCATCAGGTCGGCCGCCTCGGTTTGCGCATAGGCTTCAGCAATCGGAAACTGAATGCCCTGGTTCTGGCCAATCGGCTTGCCAAACACCGAACGGTCACGAGCATAATCGCTGGCCTTTTTAATAAACCAGCGCGCATCACCGATACATTCCGAGCCGATCAAAATACGCTCGGCATTCATGCCGCTCAGGATGTAGCGAAAGCCCTTGCCTTCCTCGCCAACCAGACTATCGGCAGGAATTTTTAAATTATCAAAAAAGATTTCAGTCGTGGCATGGTTGATCATGGTGCGGATCGGCTTGATCTCGAGTCCATTGCCAAGCGCTTCACGCATATCGACCAGAAAAACCGAAAGACCGTCAGTGCGCTTTTCGACCTGATCGCGGGGTGTTGTCCGCGCCAGCAACAGCATCAGATCAGAATGTTCGGCACGCGAGGTCCAGATTTTCTGGCCATTCACAACATAGGAGTCATTACCGTTTTTAACTGCCGTCGTCCGCAGGCTCAGCGTATCGGTCCCGCTGGTTGGCTCGGTTACGCCGAACGCCTGTAGCCTTAATTCACCAGTCGCAATCTTTGGCAGGTACTCCTGCTTCTGGGCATCGCTGCCATGGCGCAGCACGGAACCCATCGTATACATCTGGGCATGGCACGCCGCCCCGTTACATCCGGATTTATGGATCTCTTCCATGATCGCCGCTGCCGCCGTAATGCCGAGACCGCTGCCGCCAAATTCTTCCGGGATCAGGACAGATAAATAGCCGTTTTCGGTCAATGCTTTGATAAATTCTGTAGGATAGGCACGTTCCCGGTCCGTTTCCTGCCAGTATTCGCCCGGAAAATCGGCGCAAAGCTTCGCGACAGCATCACGAATATCTTCATACATTTCAGTCATGG
>CALIBP010000297.1 GCA_938048165.1 uncultured Alphaproteobacteria bacterium
GCAAGTCATCCCTCGCTTTTGATACGATCTATGCCGAAGGCCAGAGGCGTTATGTTGAAAGCCTGTCAGCTTACGCCAGGCAGTTTCTCGAGATGATGCAAAAGCCGGATGTCGACTCGATAGAGGGGCTTTCACCGGCAATTTCCATTGAACAAAAGACCACCTCGCGAAATCCGCGCTCAACTGTCGGCACGGTAACCGAGATTTATGACTATCTGCGACTCCTCTTTGCCAGGGCGGGTGTCCCCTATTCCCCGACCACCGGACTGCCCATCGAGAGCCAAACCGTATCGCAAATGGTCGACCGGGTGCTTGAAATGGAAGAGGGCACGCGCCTCTACCTTCTGGCGCCTATCGTACGCGGCCGCAAAGGCGAATACCGCAAGGAGCTTGCCGATCTTCAAAAAAAGGGCTTTCAACGCGTCAAAATAGATGGCGAGCATTACCAGATCGAGGATGCACCTGCCCTCAAGAAAAACTTCAAGCATGATATTGAAGTGGTCGTTGACCGTCTGGTTGTCCGCCCTGACCTCGGAAACCGGCTGGCGGACTCGTTGGAAACAGCCCTCGAACTGGCAGATGGCATTGCGATCACCGAGGACGCCAAGAATGGCGAGCGGACGATCTTTTCAGCCAAGTTCGCCTGCCCCGTGTCGGGATTTACGATTGACGAGATTGAGCCGCGTTTGTTCTCCTTCAATGCACCGGCCGGTGCCTGTCCGGCCTGTGACGGGCTTGGTACCTCCTTGTTCTTTGATCCCGATCTCATCGTGCCGGACAGTGGCAAAACCCTAAAAGAAGGCGCGATTGCCCCGTGGTCTAACTCCAAATCGCCCTATTATGCACAAACACTCGACTCCCTAGCGCGCCACTACAAGGTTTCGGTCCATACGCCCTTCAAAGATCTTAAAAAAGCCGTACAGGACGGCATTCTTTGGGGTTCCGGCGATAAAGCCGTCAAAATGACCTATAGCGACGATGATCGGCAATATACGATTGATCGTCCGTTCGAAGGTGTCATTCCAAACATGCAGCGCCGTTTTCGCGAAACCGACAGTTCCTGGGTCCGCGATGATCTTGGGCGGTTCCAAAGCAATACCGCCTGCGAAACCTGTGGCGGGATGCGGCTGCGACCGGAGGCCCTCGCTGTGAAACTCGATGGATTACATATCAGCGAGATTACCGAATTCTCGATCCTGGCAGCGCGAGACTGGTTTGCGGCCCTGCCGAAAGCCCTTACCTCCAAACAGACCGAGATCGCCAGCCGTATTCTCAAGGAAATCAACGAGCGCCTGAGCTTCTTGGTCGATGTTGGCTTGGAATATTTGACCTTGTCCCGTTCATCGGGGACTCTGTCTGGTGGCGAAAGCCAGCGTATCCGCCTCGCCTCGCAAATTGGATCAGGTCTTACTGGTGTCCTGTATGTCCTTGATGAACCCTCAATTGGGTTGCATCAGCGTGACAATGCACGACTTCTTGAAACACTCCGACGGTTACGGGACCTCGGTAATACGGTTATCGTTGTTGAACATGATGAAGATGCCATTCGATCGGCAGATTATCTCGTTGATCTTGGGCCCGGCGCAGGCATTCACGGTGGCAAAGTCGTTGCCCACGGCCCACCCGCAAAGGTGATGAAGGCCAAAAACAGTATTACAGCCCAGTATCTTACCGGTGCACGTTGTGTAGAGGTGCCGGCAACACGCCGTCCGGGTAAAAAAGGCCAGGCGCTGAAGATCGAAGGGGCCGCCGCCAATAATCTGCAAACGGTGAATACTGCGATTCCGCTTGGAACCCTCACCGCTGTTACCGGTGTTTCGGGCAGTGGCAAATCCACGCTGATTATCGATACGCTATACAAGGCGATATCGCGCCGTCTCCATGGTGCACGCGCGGTTCCGGGTGCCCACGAAGATATCAAAGGGCTGGAATATATCGATAAGGTCGTTGAAATCGATCAATCCCCAATAGGCAGGACGCCGCGCTCGAATCCAGCGACCTATACCGGCACCTTCACGCCGATCCGCGAATGGTTTGCTGGGTTGCCGGAAGCAAAAGCGCGAGGCTACAAACCTGGGCGGTTCTCATTCAATGTAAAAGGTGGTCGTTGTGAAGCCTGTCAGGGTGACGGAGTCATCAAAATCGAGATGCATTTCCTGCCCGACGTTTATGTAGAGTGTGATGTTTGTAAGGGCAGCCGATATAATCGGGAAACACTTGAAATACAGTTTAGAAACAAATCGATAGCCGATGTTCTTAACCTCACTGTTGATGAAGGTTGTGAGTTTTTTAAGGCCGTTCCTTCAATTCGCGAAAAACTTGAAATGCTCCAGCGCGTTGGGCTTGGCTATATCCACATCGGGCAGCAGGCAACAACCCTCTCTGGCGGTGAAGCTCAGCGCGTAAAGCTCTCAAAAGAACTCGCGCGACGATCCACCGGTAAAACGATCTATATCCTTGATGAACCAACGACTGGCTTGCATTTCGAAGATGTACGAAAGTTGCTCGAAGTCCTGCACGCTCTCGTCGATCAGAAAAATACCGTCGTGGTCATCGAACATAACCTCGAAGTCATTAAAACTGCTGACTGGATCATCGATTTAGGCCCTGATGGTGGCAATAAGGGCGGCCAGATTGTCGCCAGCGGTACGCCGGAAGAGGTGGCCAAGACCAAGGGCAGCTATACCGGGGAATATCTGGTGCCCTATCTGACCAAACGTAAACTCAAAAAAAGCGCTTAGTCAGCCGTATCGAATACGCGTGAGACAAACTCCGGATAGGTCTTGGCTATTTCCGGGCTAATCTTCGAACGCAGCATATTCAGTCGGTTGTCGCTTGGTCCCGGCGTTTCTGGCACTTGTTCCGGTATATCGAATTCAAAGCCCGTATTATCAAGAACCTCTTCGATGGAGTGTCCCGGATGAACGGATGTCAGGCGAAAACGCTTCTGTCTGCGGTCAAACATCATCAAACATAGCTCAGTCACCAAGGCGTATGGTCCACCGGGTCGATAGACACCCTTCCCGCTTGTTCCTGGGGCGCTGATGAAGTCGACCTCGGGGACAAATACCCGCCTTGTGTGTTCCGGTCTGAATAAAATAACCCGTGGGACAACAAAATACATATAGGCAGAGCCAAAAGAGCCAGGAAACCGGCGATCCATGTTAGGGTATTGACCGGTCCCAACAAGGTTGATGTTGGCTTGGCCGTCGATCTGGACACCGCCAAGGAAGAACGTATCGATCCGGCCCTGCCCTGAACAATCGAATAACTCCCGGCCGCCATCGGTAAACGGATTATTCGCATCACCGCCAATCATCGATAGCCGCAGCGCATTGATCTGGCCTTTGGTTTCCTCACGCACCAGTAACGCGGCTGATCCTGGCACGGGCGATGCCATACCAACCGCAACATGACGGGAGCTTTCCAGCAATGACGCGATTGTACAGATGAGAAATTCATCCTGATTACAGGTCATCGTATCGCCCCATTGGCTTTGAGCCAGTCTTCGAATCCAGACTGAGTGGCAGCCTGTTTGAGATATTCTGCGAGCATATCTGTGTCCGGCAGATAGTGTCCGGCCAACCCCAGAGGCCAACACCCCTTCTCGACCTCGGCGATCGCACCGACATACATATCCGGCAGCGTTCCGGCGGCGGTTAAGTCGTCCTCCAACAGGTTTTTATCCTGAATTTTTTCGGCCGTGACGAGGGTGGTCTTTGCGGCATGGGCCATGGTGACGAGTTCCCGGCGCTTCCCGATCCAGACATTGCCCTCGCGATCTGCCAGAGGCGCATGGATCATCGCGATATCAGGCTGAATCGCCGGTAACAGCACAATTGGGCCACTGTCTTTATCAAACGGGTCATCGATCACCTGCCAGTCTGACCGGTTTTTCAGGACATCACTGCCGATCAATCCCCGCAGGGGCATAAAGGGAACGCCTTTTTCAGATGCCTGCAGCGCCGTGTGGATCGCCGGGCAGGTGGAATCTTTCATGGTGATGGCATTGGATTGGATGGCTTCTGAAAATCTTGGTGCCAGTCCGGCTTCGCCCATGGTTATTGCGGCGGCTTCAAGGGTCTTTACACAGCCGGCACCAATCAGTAGATCGCCAGCAATACCGCCAATCGGTGCAAACAGCAGATGCAGGTCTTTTACACCGCGCCGGATCAACGCCAGGACTGCAGCAACGGGTACGTTGCTGTAATCTGGCGGCAAAACGACAAGAGATTGATCAGGAACCTGTTGAGCAAGATCATCGAGTGAGGTGAATAGTGACATAACTGCTTTCAATTACGTTTTGCATATCCTCATAGGACGCACTCTGCTAATCAACTGACAAATTCAACTGAAAACCGATTTCACAGATTGAGATGACCGAAACAGCTCCCAAACCAGTTCATATAATTGGCGGCGGCCTCGCAGGCTCTGAAGCCGCGTGGCAGCTTGTTTGCGCTGATATTCCAGTCATTTTACATGAGATGCGTCCGGTCAAAAAGACCGATGCCCATCATACGGAGAAACTCGCGGAGCTGGTTTGTTCCAATTCCTTCCGCTCAGACGATGCGGAGCGCAGTGCCATTGGTGTTCTACACGAGGAAATGAGACGTGCGGGCTCTCTTATTCTTACCGCAGCTGACATTCACAGGGTTCCAGCCGGCGGCGCCTTGGCAGTGGACCGTGAAGGCTTTTCACAGCATGTCCAGGATACGCTTGAGCAACACCCTCTGGTGACCATTATCCGGAACGAAGTCAAGGGACTGCCTCCGACAGATTGGGGGCAAACCATTATTGCCACAGGTCCCCTAACCTCTCCTGCTCTCGCGAATGCAATACAGTCTGTGACGGGAGAAGAATCCCTAGCCTTTTTTGATGCCATAGCGCCAATCGTGAACAAAGATTCCATCGATATGGACATAGCATGGTTTCAGTCACGCTACGACAAGGGTGACGGCTCGGATTACATCAACTGCCCAATGACGGGACAGCAATATGATGCTTTTCTCGATGCCCTGATCGAAGGGGAAAAAACCGAATTTAAGGATTGGGAAGAAAACACGCCCTATTTCGAAGGCTGTTTGCCTATTGAAGTCATGGCCTCACGAGGCCGCCGAACATTGTGTTTTGGGCCGATGAAGCCTGTAGGTCTTACCAATCCGCATAACCCAACCCAGAAACCCTTTGCCATTGTTCAACTCCGCCAGGACAACAAGCTGGGAACTTTATTCAATATGGTTGGGTTTCAAACCAAGCTGAAATATGGCGAGCAAACACGCATCTTTCGGATGATCCCCGGGCTGGAAGACGCCACTTTTGCCCGGCTCGGCGGATTGCACCGTAATACATTCCTGAACTCGCCGCGGGTACTGGATCCCTTCTTGAGACTAAAGGCTGCGCCGCATATCCGGTTTGCGGGGCAGATTACCGGCTGTGAAGGCTATGTCGAAAGCGCGGCCGTTGGATTAATGGCAGGCCGCTATGCCGTGGCTGAAACTCGTAACATTGATCCCTCCACACCACCGCTTACCACAGCAATGGGATCGTTAATTAGCCATATAACGGAAGGGGCTTTTGAGCAGACCTTTCAGCCGATGAATGTCAATTTTGGGCTCTTTCCGCCATTTGAAGAGCGGGTCCACAAAAAACAGCGCAAAGCAGCCTATGCCAGACGGGCATTAGACGATTATCAGGACTGGCTGAATTCGGCGGCCTAATTAGCGACGCAAATGGCTGGCGATAACAATTCGGCAATGACGCCATGCCTTATTAGTTGGTCGCGAGTCGAAGGGTGCCTCTTTGATTTTCAATAGCTGTTTTAAATCATATAGCACGATCCAGTGGTAAAGCCGCAAGGCACCCTCCAGCTGCTGTGAATTTTGGTTCAGATGCTGTGCTGCCGCTTCAAGGATGTCGGCAAATACCCGTACTGCCTTTTCTGATCCAATCAGGGGCACAGGAATACCAGGAAGATAACAGCGTTGCTGGCCGCGGTGGAATTCAATGCTCTTCATTAATCCGATCAGCGCCCAGGCAATACCGACCGCGTCAGCGGAGTTCCGATCAGAATTTAATACTTCCGCGTTGAGTTGCAGGAGGCATCCAGAGGTTTGCTGTGCATATTGTATCAATTCAGAAATATCGTTGGGTGCACGGTCTTCGAGATCAAACTCTCGACCATCAATCATCTCTTCGAAATATTGCCGGGTGAGGCCATAGTTTTGGATAACAAAGGCGAGCGCCTGGACTACCTCATGGTTCCCGGGCGTCCCCTGATAAATGCCCTCAATAGCCTCACGCCACCATTGCAATCTGATACGACCGAGCATCGGTTCGGAAACGGTTTCCCTTGTTTTGGAAATTTCGAGATTAAAGGCATAAAGGGCAAAAAGCGCCGGTCGAAATTCTTTTGCGGCCGCTATCGCTATAAGGTAGCGATCAGGATCGAAAGTTCTTACCTGTAGGGCACAATACTCAAGGGCACTTTCAGGCATGGTTTTGTCTTGAGGGGCTGCGAACGACTCGTCCAACGGGCTAATGTCTCGTTTTTGCGTTATAGTACACTCTGACCTTTAACTCATTTTTGGAATGTCTCAAACGGATGATTTTTCATTGACCTCAAACATGTCGTTAGAGGCCCCAACAAAAACCAAAAATGACGAGAATTTTCCCGTCGCCAGCTGGTTGATTCCGGCTGCTCTGCGCGAGCATGTCCACATCTTTTATCTGTGCGTTCGAGCGGCGGATGACGTGGCAGATTCCCCCGATTTATCCGAGGAAGAAAAATCCACACTATTAAACCGCATGGATGCAGCGCTGCAGGGCAACGGCCCTATCGATGATATTACACAGCATGCCGCCAATCACGTGCATAGCGCTCAACAAACGGGAGTATCCGTCGAGCACGCGCGGGATTTGCTGCAAGCCTTTAAGATGGATGTGACCAAGAGCCGATATCGAAATTGGTCGGCGCTGATAAATTACTGCCTCTATTCCGCGGCCCCTGTCGGGCGTTATCTGGTTGATCTTCACGGATGCGACGACAGCCCTAAAAAAGCAACGGACGCCCTTTGTATCGCCCTGCAAATCCTCAATCATTTACAGGATTGTAAGGATGATTATTTAGAAATTGATCGTGTCTATATCCCGGAAGATATGCTGAGAGCAGAGAACATAGATGTTACGGCGCTAAACGCGGATCGTGCGAGCCCAGAGCTTCGCGCGGTGCTGGATGCTGTACTGGATAGAACGGACGAGTTACTACATCTCGCGCGAACCGGCCCTAGGCAGATATCGCATCGTGGACTTCGGCTGGAAACAGCTGTGATCATTGCGATAGCAGAAAAATTATCGAAAAAGCTGAGACATACTGATCCCATTGCAGGTCGGGTAGAACTGTCAAAAATACAGAAGGCCGCATGTGCATTGAAAGGCATCTTGCGAGGAGTGGTTACAGGGTAATGGGAACAGTACATGTCATCGGCGCCGGTATGGCGGGCCTTTCCTGCGCTGTGCAATGCGCTAAAGCTGGCCATGCCGTCGCGATCTATGAAGCGGCACCGCAGGCCGGTGGCAGATGCAGATCATTTCAGGATGATGGGATTGGCTGCCTTATAGACAATGGCAGCCATATGCTGATTGGGGCTAATGAAGCGACCAAAACCTACTTGGACAATATTGGCTCAAGAGATCTGGTCTCCGAGATAGCACCAGCCACCTTCCCGTTCCTGCAACCGGATACCGGTCAGGAATGGCAGATAAAACCAGGGTCACCTTATTTTCCAATATGGTTGTTAACGCCGGGACGGCGTGTTCCGGGCACCAACCCTATCGATTATGCAAAAGCGTTACGGTTATCGAAAGCAAAGAAAGATGAGACGGTTGGACAGGTTATAGGTCGGGATGACCCTCTTTACGACAAACTATGGCAGCCGCTTTGCCGGGCTGTTCTTAATACCGATGCCGATGAAGCTTCTGCTGAACTGCTCTGGAAAGTAATTAAACTGAGTTTCCTCAAGGGAGAGGCAGCGTGCCGCCCGATGATATTTGAAAAGGGGCTTTCGGCCGCTCTCGTCAACCCCGCCCTCGCCTTTCTTGAAGCCAAAGACTCCGCCATTCGCTATCAGGCGCGTTTGCGTGGCCTTCGCTGGCAGGATGATATCGTCCTGGCGATGCGTTTTCCCGAAGGGCTTCTGAAAGTCGAAAATAATGACGCCGTTGTTTTAGCTGTCCCGCCGGATATATGCGCGGAATTATGGCCTGATACCCATCCGCCAACGGAAACCCGTCCGATCGTGAATGTGCATTTCCGCGTGCGAGAACCAGTAGTTTTACCAGGAGGTCTTCCTTTCCTGGGTCTTATTGGAACAGAGTCTCAGTGGCTATTTTCCCGTGGCAACGTTCTCTCTATTACAATCAGTGCGGCGTCCGAACATGTCGACAAGCCTAATTGGGAAATTGCAAACCAGCTATGGTCTGAAATAACCAAAATCCTGGGCCGCAATATGGGACGGTTGCCGCCGTGGCGTGTCATCAAGGAACGCCGAGCCACAATTGCTCAAACACCGGCGGTTCTCGCCAATCGTCCGGGTGCTACAACCGCCCTCAATAATCTCTTTATTGCCGGGGACTGGACCTATACGGGGCTGCCGGCAACGATAGAAGGCAGCATTCTGTCTGGGCTCCGGGCCGCGCGTTTGGCTATTAGACGAATGAATAAAGACCGCGACGATAATTAGATCGTCGTAGTAAACCCCGCCCTTTCCCGGAAATTCAGGTGATTCATTTCTCCGGGTTTCGACGATTCCTGCTAAATGCTATAAAAACAGCGGTTCCACAGAGTTCTGTGGTTGTAGTATTCGAGTTCTCTACGCAAAGGGGGTGTAGGAAATGGCAAAAATTCTTTCAAGTCTCAATAATACGATTATCACCGGTTTCGTACTGGCGGTCATCTTAGTTCTGATCATGATGCAGTGGCTCGGTGGCGGATTCGCCAATGACACCGGTTGGTGGGCGTTCTTCTTCCGCTGGCTGCACGTTCTTTCCGGCGTGATGTGGATTGGTATTCTGTACTATTTCAACTTCGTACAGATTCCGAATATGCCCAATATTCCGGATGATCAAAAACCGGCAATCACCAAGGTTATTGCTCCAGAAGCGTTGTTCTGGTTCCGCTGGGCAGCGATGTCGACCATTGTCACCGGTCTGATCCTGGCATGGCTCAACGGTTATCTGGTTGATGCGATCACAATTGGTCTTATGGCTGGTGGTACCGCAAAGGCATCTGTCATTGGTATTGGCATGTGGCTCGGAACCATCATGTGGTTCAATGTCTGGTTCATCATTTGGCCTAACCAGAAGATTGCCCTTGGTTTGGTTGAAGCAGACGATGCGGCTAAACCGGCTGCTGGTCGGACTGCAATGTTGTTCTCTCGGACCAACACAATGCTATCTATCCCAATGCTGTATTGCATGGTGGCAGCTCAGAATATCTTCTAACCAGGATATTCATCGACGAATTAAACGGGGGGCTTTGCTCCCCGTTTTTTTGTCTGAAATTCAGATATGAATTAAAGCCGCGGCGGCGGAACGTTCTTCGGCCAATAGAACGTTGAAGGTCCGACAGGCGGCACCCGTGTCCATACATTCAAGGCCAATACCCTCTTCACGCAGTTTAAGGCGTAGTTCAGGTGCCGGGAGAACAATTTTGGGTCCGGTCCCCATTAACAGAACCGTAAGTTCGGGAACGCGCTTTAACGCTGCCAGCAAACTATTAACATCAACCTCGTTGATTGATGTTATATCCCAGGCACTGGTTTCCAGGGCGGTGACGATGACGGAGCCAACATAGTCCTGCCCGGCAATCCGGAATCCGCCGTCGCCATATCCCTGAATGATTTGATGATCAGCGGAAACAGGCGGCGTAATATCAGCCATGGTTGTGCCTGCCCCTAGGGTCTGACGGTCTCGTTATCATCGTCCTCTGGCAGAGCCACAGACGATGCCCGCAGATTCATATAGGACAATAAGGGTGTCGCCACATAGATCGATGAGTAGGTACCCACCAGAACGCCCCAGATCATTGCGAAACTGAAGTCCTTGATAACCTCACCGCCAAAGAAATACAGGATCAGGAGTGCGATCAAGGTGGTGATACTGGTCAATAATGTACGCGACAGTGTGTCATTGAGGCTCATATTGAGAACCTCTTCGAGTGGCCGGACTTTATATTTTCGCAAATTCTCACGCACCCGGTCATAGACAACCACGGTATCGTTAATCGAATACC
The DNA here is from genome assembly GCA_938048165.1 of uncultured Alphaproteobacteria bacterium. Taxonomy (GTDB): domain Bacteria; phylum Pseudomonadota; class Alphaproteobacteria; order MPNO01; family UBA2964; genus UBA2964. Next base: position 10,289 of record CALIBP010000297.1, read on the forward strand.
CGGCAATCGTCAGGATAGCGGCAATCGTCGAAAGATTGAATTCCAATCCGAGCAATGAAAACACGCCGATGGTCAGGATCACGTCATGGCTCAAAGCAGCAACAGCGCCGATACCAAACTGCCATTCAAATCGGAACCAGATATACATCAGCATGGCAATCAGGGCTAAAACTACTGCGGTCACACCAGCTTCAATCAGTTCGCCGGAGACTTTTGGCCCGACAAATTCAGTCCGTCGGTAATCAACGGTCGGACCTAAAATCTTTTTGACCTTATCAACTGCGAGCTTTTGCCCATTGGCACCACCAGGCTGGCTTTCGATCCGGATCAAAACATCGGTGTCATTACCAAAACGCTGAAGCTCAATCTCACCAAGGTTTAATGAGCCGAGGTTAGACCGAATGCTTGCGAGGTCCGCTTTTTGGGCGGTTCGAATTTCAAGGAGAATACCGCCGCGAAAATCGATACCGAAATTAAGTCCTTTGGTCAGCAATAAACCAAATGAGCCAACACAAAGAGCAAGAGAACTCCAAATGGCTATTTTGCGTAGCGCCAGAAAGTTGATTTTGGTGCCGACGGGGATGAGGTTAATTAGTTTCATATTCTTTTCCTTACCCCGATCACAAAGGCAGTATTTGTGGACGACGTTTTCGTAACCAGAAAACCACCATTATCCGCGTAACCATTAACGCCGAGAACATCGACGTACAAAGGCCGATAGCGAGCGTTACCGCAAACCCTTTCACGGGGCCTGAGCCAAACATATAGAGCAGCAAAGCGGCGATGAAGGTCGTCAGGTTGGCATCGATAATGGTTGTCAGGGCGCGTGAATAGCCTGCATCGACAGATGAAATGGGTGTTCTTCCCGCCCTTTGTTCTTCACGTATTCGTTCAAACACCAGAACATTGGCATCAACGGCCATACCAATCGTTAGAACGATGCCGGCAATGCCCGGTAAGGTCAGTGTCGCCTGTAATAATGACAGAGCGGCAGCAATCAAAATCAGGTTGATCGCCAGGGCAACAATGGCCATGGCGCCAAACCCGCCATAGGCCAACAACATAAACACGGCAACAGCGATGAGACCAAAGATACTGGCAATTTTACCGGCAGCGATGGAGTCGGCCCCCAGGCTTGGACCGACAGAGCGCTCTTCAATGATCGTTAAGGGAACAGGCAGCGCTCCACTTCTCAGCAATAAAGCGAGGTCTCTGGCGGACTCTGTCGTAAAATTCCCGCTAATTATGCCATTGCCACCAAGGATTGGCTCGCGAATTACCGGAGCGCTAATAACTTCTTTATCGAGCACGATAGCAAATGGTTTATCGACATTACGTCTTGTCGTATTGCCAAACCGCCGCGCGCCAACGGGATCAAAGCGAAAGCTAACCACAGGCCGTCCCTGCTCTACTGTGGGCTGAGAATCCACGAGATTTTCACCGCTAACCTCAACCCGTTTCTTGACCAGGTAATAAACCGGTTGTCCGGCGCCATCGACTTCGTCACGGCTTTTGAGAACCATCGTGCCGGGGCGTACCCGACGGTTGGGGTCGAGCGTCGAGATCTCGGGGTCAACCAGGTGAAAACTCATTTTCGCCGTTTGGCCGATAAGTCGTTTTAATCTCTCGGGATCTTCACCGGGGACCTGAAGCAAAATCCGATCAGCTCCCTGCCGCTGGATACTGGTCTCCTTCACACTGTCTGGGTCGATTCGAAGCCTTAAGATCGTAATGGCCTGTTCAAGGATATTTGACCGCCGGTCACGAAGCTGCTCTTCCGTAAATTTGAGCGTGAACCGGTTGCCATCCCGTTCCAGCAACATTTGATCACCGATTTCCCGCAACCGTTGACGCGCTTCTTCGCGGTCTTTTTCCTCTCGAAGCGTCACAGTGATGCCGTTGCGGATCAGACCTAAGGCACGGTAGCCGATGGCGGGAGACCTCCGAAGTGTACTCCGTACGCCCTGCTGCAGGCTTTGCAGCCCCTCTTTCAAGGCTTCGTCGACTTTAGCTTCGATCAGTAAATGTGCACCGCCGCGAAGATCGAGCCCGAGATTCATCTGCTTGTTGGGAAGCCAGGAAGGGATACTCGCTACCTTTTCCGGTGCCACGACATTGGGAGACGCTAAAAGAATACCGAGCCCACAAATTGCGAGCACGAAGATTACTTTCCATTTACTGATTTGGACCATGGGGCCGACCTACTGAAGCGATAAACTGTCTATATGGGAAGCAAGGCTGTTATTTCTTGCCTTTTTTGACAACTTCTTCGTCTTCACCGTCACTGTCGTCGTCATCATTGGCAGAATCACGCGCTTCGGTTTTGGCGAGAACATCACTGATCATGCCACGCATAACCTTAACTTTTACCCCGTCGGCAATTTCAACCGTCAGCTCGGTTTCTGCAGCTTTGGTAATCGTACCAACAATACCGCCTGCCGTAATAACCCGGTCGCCGCGGCGCAGCGCTTCCAGCATTTCACGATGCTGTTTTTGTTTTTTTTGCTGAGGTCTGATGAGCAGAAAATAGAAAACGACAAAAATCAGAACTAGTGGCAATAGCGATTCCATACCGCCCAAACCGCCTCCGGCGCTCTGTGCATAGGCTGGTGAAATAAACATCCGGGTCTCCTTTATTCGCGATCGAAAGTCGCCGGACTATACAGCCCTCGTTACACGTTGCAAATGCGTTGAATAGCCGTCTTGAAATAATTGAAATATAACAGGATTGACGCGTTTCCCGCGTATGATAGGGTCCCGCGCGTTTTTGTATCCTATAGAAGACTGGCGGCATGTCTGATTCAGAGCTAACACCCATCCTTCGCCGCATCGCCGATGTTTTGGAAAAGATCCATCCTGCGGCAACTAAAACGCCCGATTTTGAGCAGGCTACGGCGTTTGTCTGGAATGCCGACAAGCAAATCCTGAATGCCGTCGAAAAGGTCAACCGGGTTCCAATCAAGCTTCTCAAGGGTATTGATCTGTCGCGCGATACTTTGGTCGAGAATACAAAGCGCTTTGCTAGAGGCTTTCCGGCAAATAATGCCCTTCTGTGGGGCGCTCGCGGAACTGGCAAGAGCTCTCTCATTAAGGCAGCCCATTGCGCCGTTAATGATGACATTAAAGAGCTGATCCTGATCGAAATTCATCGCGAGGATATTTCATCGCTATCGCAACTGCTCCCGATCCTCCGGGAGTCTGCCAAATATCGCTTTATTCTATTCTGTGATGATCTGTCCTTTGATGGCGAAGATGATACCTACAAATCGCTCAAAGCCCTGCTAGAAGGTGGGCTTGAGGGCCGACCGGACAATGTCCTGTTTTACGCGACATCGAACCGTCGCCATCTTATGCCGCGCGATATGATCGAAAATGAACGCTCAACGGCAATTAACCCCGCAGAGGCAGTTGAAGAAAAGGTTTCACTTTCAGATCGTTTTGGTCTGTGGCTTGGATTCCACAATTGCGATCAGGATACCTACTTTGAGATTATCGAAGGCTACGCCGCCGAATTTGGCCTCGAAATTGAAAAAGAACGGCTCCATGCTGAAGCAATCGAATGGTCAGTCACTCGTGGGGCCCGGTCAGGTCGGGTGGCCTGGCAATTCATTCAGGATTTGGCTGGCCGCCTAGAAAAGCATATTCCCTGATATGCCGCAGCGAGGCATAGCGAACCAGATATCGTCTGGGATCAACTGCCCTGTCACCACGACGTAATTCAAAATGAAGCTGTGGCTTATCGACATTTCCGGTTTTGCCGACGCGGGCGATGATTTGACCCCGTTTAACAACACTTCCCCGTCGAACCAAAACCCGGGAGCCATGCGCATAGGCCGTCATCCAACCGCCTGAGTGTTTAATCAGGACAAGATTGCCAAACCCCTGGAGCTGGTTACCGACATAGGCGACCACGCCATTCTCCGCAGCTCTGATAGGGGTTCCCTCCCGCGCGGCGATATTCAGTCCGTCATTGTGGAAGCCCCCTTTTCGTGGGCCAAAGGCAACGATAATTTTGCCCTTAACTGGCCAAAGAAACTTGCGACCGCTTCGCCGTGGTGGTGTCTTCAACGGTTTTGGCGACGGTTTGTTCCAGGCTGGTTGCGGGTCAGCCTGGCTCGATACTGTGGATTTCTTTGGAATACCCGTCGGACCCCTCACTGGTCTAACCGTAGATCTCCGTCTGTCCCGTACCGTCTGATCGGAACCGCTTGTCCCGGCGACATTGGTGGTTCCGGAATCAGGCAAGCGTAACTTTTGTCCGGGACGTAGACGATATGGTGGTTGGATATTATTGATCCGGACTAACGACCCCATATCGACACCATAGCGCCGGGCCACGCCATAGGCGGTTTCCCCTGACCGTGCAATATGGATTCGGGCACCTGGCGTTTTAAGGGTGTTCCCTGGAAAAATGACATAAGGAGGTCTTAGCCCGTTCGCCTCAATTAGCTTTCGAATGGGAATGCCGTGACGTCGGGCAATGCCATAAAGAGTATCACCGCGCCGAACCAGAATATGCCCTGGCGGCACCGCTTTTCGGGTTTGTGACTGTTCTTGCTGGTCTTGCGGGTTCTTGGATCCATCAAAAATTGTCGGATTATAGTCGTTCCGCGCGCAGGCAGAGAGCAGCGCTGCTAACAAAATTGGTAGTGTTTTGCGAATAAGGGCGGGATTTAGGATCAAATTCATGGTGCCACGTTAAGAACGGGGTGAGTCGCGGTCAACAAAATGCTGCATCACTGATTTGACGTATCACCGATTTTGCCATCAAGCATCGGGACAAAACGTACCGGCCATAATTCTTCGGTATCCCATTCACCTGACGCAAGATGTTTAAATTTAACAAGGCTTTGGTCATGGGTTGTTGTCCCAATCGGCGCGATGATAATACCGTCATCGGTCATCTGATCAAAAAGTACTTTCGGCACTTCCCTTGCTGCCGCCGTTAAGATCATACGATCAAAGGGCGCCTGTTCTGGCCAGCCTGCACCACCATCACCCCATTTTGTGGTGACATTATTGATCCTGAGATCGCGAAGACGCGCATCAGCTGATCGCAATAACTCCCGAAATCTTTCAATTGAATAGACCCGGCGGCATAACCCGGCGAGGACCGCGGCCTGATAGCCACAGCCCGTGCCGATTTCCAATATTTTCATCCGCGGACCGATTTCCAGGGCCTGTGTCATAAAACCAACGACCGACGGCTGGCTTATTGTTTGCCCGTGTCCAATCGGTAAGGCCGTATTTTCGTATGCCTGATCATGAAAAGATTCCGGAATAAAAGCCTCTCGCGGCACCCGTTCAATCGCTGAAAGCACCGCCTGATCGGTGATCCCTTGTTGGCGCAGTTCCATCACCAACCGGATCTTGCGGGCTTCAAGCATTATGAAATCT
>CALIBP010000298.1 GCA_938048165.1 uncultured Alphaproteobacteria bacterium
CTGCACCAGAACGTTTCCGTAATTGTACTGATAGTTGGGATCGCCAGGCACTTTTTCTATGGCCTCGCTAATCGCCTTGATGGCGCTATCGAACTGGCCTGTTTGACCATACAAGACGCCGAGCAAATGCAGAACATCCGGATGGCCCGGGGCTATGTCTAATAATTGCTTGTATAAGGTCTCCGCCTCTGTGGCATTTCCTGCGTCATGCGCCGCTTTGGCTCGGGCAAATATCTGGTTTGGGTTAGCGGTCTCGTTCATTCGGATATTTTGTGCGCTTGATGGACAGGAGTACAGCCCGTCCATAGATTTGTTTTTCAATTTCCATTGCGTGAGAAAAGCCATGCTTAAGCTCTATCATTTCGAGAATTCAGTTTGTGCCCAGAAAGTCCGGATGACTCTGTTCGAGAAGGGCGTTGAGTGGGAAAGCCATGAGGTCAATTTATTTGCCAATGCGCAGTATGACCCTGAATATCTCAAGCTGAACCCGAAGGCCTATGTGCCGACGCTTATCCATGATGGCCATGCGATGCGGGAGTCGACGCTGATTTGCGAATATCTTGACGAAACCTATCCCGAACCAGCGTTGAGTCCGGCGCATCCAGCGGAACGCGCCAAGATGAGGCTTTGGGGCAAAGCGGTTGATGAAGGGCTATTTGAAGGTGTCGTGGTCTTCTCATTTTCGGCGATGTTTCGCGACCGAATGAAGAACCAGACAGAGGAACAGCGCCAGCAACGTTTTCGCAATGTCGGGGATGCGACCCGGCGTGACCGCTTTCTGTCAACTTACGAGGACGGCGTGGAATCACCTTATGTACTGCGCGGTATTGGTGCCTATGAAATTGCTTTCAAGCTGATGGATGAAGCGCTGGCCGACGGCGATGACTGGTTGTCCAGTAATATGTTTAGCCTGGCGGAGATTAATCTGGCTCCGTTTGTGGCGCGACTCGAATATCTGCAAATTCTCGATCATTGGATTTATGAACGCCCATTGGTGCAGGCGTGGTGGCAACGTGTAAAATCTCGCCCTTGTTACCAAGCCGAGATCGCGACCAAGCTGAGCGTTGATGAGGTTGATGAAATGATTGAGGCGGGGGCAAAAATCAGTGCCCGTATCGGCGAACGCCGTCAGGAATATATTGCCGCTTTTACAGGTTAGCGTTTAGGCGGCGACCGGACCGACGACGCCTTCGATCTGGACTCTATATCCGGAACGAACATTTGGCAGATAATCGTTGGTTGCCCGATGTTGAACGCAGCGGTTATCCCAAAAGGCGATGGAATGTGGCGTCCAGCGGAAACGGTGACAATATTCCGGCAAAACGCAGTGATCCCAGAGGAAGCGTAGAATGCCTTCGCTCTCAGTCGATGAGACCTCGTTAATCCGCTTGGTGAACCCCCGATTTACATAAATCAGCTTGCGGCCACTTTCGGGATGTTTGACGATAACCGGATGTGTCGCGTTGGGTGTTCCCGGACCAAAGGTCGGAACCCCGTCATGCCAGGCCGTAAGTCCCTCGAGATAATTTTTCATCCGGTCTGACAGACCTTCATAGGCGGCGTACATACTGGCAAACATTGTGTCGCCGCCACCATTTGGTGGGACAATCTGGTTGTAGAGAATACTGCCAAGCGGTGGGAATTCAGCGCAGGACTGGTCTGTATGCCAGATATGACCGGATACGGTGGGTGAGTTCTCATCGAAATGGAACTTACGGACCCGTGGGTCCTCGGTGAGCTTGCTGTTGGTATTGGTGCCGACATGCGACCCGATCGGACCGAAATATTCACCGAGCCGCACATGGTCTTCAAAGCTGATATGCTGATCGCGGAAGAACAGAACGCTATGTTCCGTGAACGCCCGCTTGAGTTCAGCGAGTTCTATATCTGAGAGGGGGCGGGTCAGATCGATATTGCTGATTTCCGCACCAAGGGTTGGGCTCGCTGGTGTTACGGTTATTGCCTGATAGGCGGTATTACTGCCTGTGCCGTCCATGTTCCCTCCGGTGTCCCAGTGAGGGGACCGAAAATTTCGCGATTGTCTAATTTATTTTACCAAATGCGGCTGCGCGGAGGAAGCACCATCGCAAGTCAGTGATTAATGACGAAGTGCGTCGGAAAGGCATTTCTTGAATGATGTGCTGATGCTTTCCATTACCTGGAAATAGAGGTCGGGACCCGCCGTCAATGCCGATCCGATGGGATCGAGGGTGGCCAAGCGTGCCTTGGTTCCTCTGGTTAGCAGGTTTACCGTTTTGGGGTTGAATTGGGGCTCTGAGAAAATGCAGATGGCCCCGGCTTTTTTTATACCGCCTTGAATTTGTGAAACCCGCTTAGCGCTCAACGGAATATCGGGATGGAATATGATGGCGCCGCTGGCTGACAAACCGAAACGGCGCTCAAAATATTGATAGGCATCGTGAAAAACATAAAAGCGGCCATGCCGTAAGGGCTTAATTTTAGACGCTATTTTACGGTGCAGCCTATTGAGGCGGCGGCGCAGCTGTTTAGCGTTGTCTTCATAGATACGCATATTCTTTGGGTCGACGGTCTTCAGGGTCGATTCTATTTCATGAGAGAACGTTACGGCGTTCATCGGGTCCAGCCAAAAATGTTGATCCACATTTCCGTGATGATGGCCATGATGATGGTCTTGATCATGTCGTTTCGTGGCACTTTTCACTGATTTGAACTGTTTGGCTTTGCGAAATTCCAAACGGGTGAGACCTGGTGCCCTGGATAAGGTGACAACCTTCGCTTGTTGACCCAACGTCTTCAACGGTTTGACTAAAAATCTTTCCAACTCTTCGCCAATCCAGAAAACGACTTTTGCATCGCGCAGCTTCTTGGCGTCAGAGGGGCGCAGGCTGTAGGTGTGTGGTGACGTTTGCCCCCGTAAAATAAGGAATGGCTCGTTAACCCCGTTGGTAATTGCGGTCACAAGCGAATGGATTGGCTTGATTGTGACAACAATGTTGTCCCTTGCCAAAACGGGCGCTGCTAATCCAAAAATTACCGCCAACGCGATTCCGATTGAGGCGGCTCGCTTGAAAATCATAAACTTTCTCAGTGTGTTAGTGGCAAGCCTGCGCTGCCAGATCGATCCATATTGTTATAATATAACATTATAAATTATCTGTGCCAGTAAAACAGGTCTTTGTGCCAAAAATAGAATTAATCTTCCTTTTTTTACAAAACGGCTGATTTCTGATAGGTCTTTCTGATAAATAGACGATTGTTACTCTCTTACAAGAAAGCGCTGCACCTATGGCTTGGAAAGTATTCGGAACCCGCGCCAAACGGCTGGAAGATCCCACATTGCTGAGGGGGAAAGCCGGTTTTATTGATGATATCCGCCTTCCCGATATGCTGCAGGCCGCGTTCGTTCGCAGCCCTTTCGCGCATGCGGCGATCAATAGCATTAATATTG
>CALIBP010000299.1 GCA_938048165.1 uncultured Alphaproteobacteria bacterium
TAGGCGTCTCCCCTCTTCAGCTGTGACGCGGCCATCCTAACGCTTTCCCTAATAATAATGGGGATTTTTATTTCAAGTCCCGGCTGATTCACCTTACCCGCCGTTTGAGTGACTGGAAGCGCGTTCATGCTCGGGTTCAAAAGGCCAACCTCCGCGTTCCGGGACCCTTGCCGACAAAAAACCGGCATGTAGAGCTCGCGCAGTCTCCGTTTGGCGATAGCAGCGATCAGAGTCAAGATTCCAGCAGCCAAGATGGGCAAGCCGCCGGCGCCACATCGGGGACAGGCTCAACTGACAAGATGGTTGTCGTCGATGTTGTTATTATCAGCTCCCGTGAAGACATCACGACGGCAAAGGGTGTCAATTTACTGAATGGATTGACGTTGCAATTTGAAGGAAACCGGGCTGTCGTCGATGGAGTGACAGAAACCGACAATGTTCGGGCCACCTCTTTCGCCACAACATTAACCAAAACACTAACCCTCCCAGCGATCACCTATTCGCTAAATGTCGCGAATGCGGGGGCGACCCGAAACGAAATTCTTGCCCGGCCCAGTCTGGTCGCCATTTCCGGCCAAAAATCCGAGTTTTTCTCTGGTGAGAATATCAAGGCAGCAACGGTTTCGACAACAGCGCAGCAAGGTGCCACGGAAGTTGATAAGGATATTGGTGTCAAACTTGGGGTAACACCGACGTTTCTTTCTGATCGGCGTGTTAAACTCCTCGTCGAAGTGGAGCGGACCTTTCTGACGACGATTAGCGCCAATGTCACATTCACAAACCAGGTCAGAACAACAAAAGAATCCGTAAACGCCAATGTTATTATGAATAATGGCGAAACGCTTATTCTCAGCGGCCTTAGTGAAAAAGAAACTGAGAATACTCGGGACGGCGTCCCTTTAATTCAGGATATCCCCGGGATACAGTACTTGTTTTCACGCGAAACGACTCGTGATTTCAATCGGTCGGTTCTCGTACTTCTTACGCCGCGAATTCCTGAATACACGTTCCGCCCCCGCGAGATTCGCGAGAAGGAAGAGGCCGCTCGCAAAGATGGTGGCAAAGTCCTCAACGAATTAAAGGCACGTTATACAGACTGGTTTCGCCCGTACCCCAACTGGGCATCTGTTTTTCGGCATTTGCAGGATAACAGCTTGTATCGCCAGTTCCGCACGGGCGATGTTGCTCTCGAACGCTGGGACACGCAAATCACCCATGAAGGTCGCCTTAAGAAGGCACTCGAGTTCTTGCTGTACTGATGATGAGGACAGTCTTTTTGCATAGATTGATACAGATCCTGTTCGTGACCCTTGGCGTATCCACGTTGAGCCTGAATATATCCAATGCACAGGATTTAGGATCAGGCGAAAAAGTGTCAGGAGCAATTAGCTGTAGTTTGTGTGACCTTAGATACCGTTCCTATAAAGGAATGAACCTGGATAGTTCAGATTTTAAAGGGTCCTATCTCTTCAATGCTAATTTCTCCAAGAGCAGTCTCGTCACTGTAAATTTCGAAAGCGCCATATTGGTGCTTGGCAATTTCGAACGCGCTGATCTCACGAACGCAAACCTGTCCAAGGCAAATATGGGCAAAGCATCGATGTATGGTGCAACGCTTCGGGGTGCCCGCATGATTTTCACGGACCTCGAAGGGGCTTATCTGGAAGCGGCTGAATTGACCGGCGCTAATCTGACGGCGGCAAACATGCCACATGTCCGGATGCCACGCGTATTTGCGAGTGGTGCTCTCATGCGAAGTGCCAATCTTAAAGAAGCCGATCTCAGTGGTGGAAATTTCCGTGGTGCCAATATGGAGGGGACAAATCTTTCCGGCGCAAACCTCTCCAACGCTGATCTGACATTAACCAATCTACGAGACGCCAATTTGCGAGGCGCAAATTTATCCGGCGCAAATTTTAGCTATGCGTCGCTATTGAATGCCAACCTCACAGGAGCGGATCTTACGGGAGCAACCCTTTATGGCACCAACATGAAGGGGGCTAAATTTATCGATGCCGACCTGACCGGCGCAAGAATTGCAAGTGTCATCAGAATTGGCACCGATTTTTGTAACGCCCGGATGCCCGTCAATAATGACAATAACGACGGGCCAAAATTCAAACTTGGCAAATGCTCAGACAAAAGCAAAAAACTCTCAAAATCCAACCAGCCTGCAGCACAAGCGGCCCCTCCGTCTGATGGCGCCGCCGCGACCGTTACCCCGCTAGACCCAAACCAGCCACCGTCTGATGCCCCTGCATCGGACCCCAACCAATCTCCTTTTGGGCCGCGATAACACTCATACACAAGATTTTGTTGCCGATGTTTCAGTAACTCTTGACCGGGACAGTCTAATCCCGGACGATGGTATCAAGTGATCGTACCACTAAGGCAACGGTCAATATAATTAGGGAGATTTATAGATGTCCGATTACGAAAACGATTTTTCACGCCGCCTGTTTTTAAAAGGTGCCGGCGCAACGGCTGGTGCTGGTGCCCTCAGCATGCTGCCTATTCAAATGGCCTTCGCTGCCGCATTCCCGGAACGCAACATCCAGGTTTTTGTTCCAACCCGCGCTGGCGGTGGCGCTGACCGCAATTTGCGGGCCTTTACCGGTGTCTGGAAAAACTATCTAAAACAAAATTTTGAAGCTGGCTTCTATCCTGGTGCTGCTGGCCGTGTTGGCTACGAAACCTACATGGGTAAGGCCAAGGCTGACTGCTACAATCTGATTTTCGGTAATATGGGTCCTGAGGTTCTTAACTGGGTCGTCAAAAAACCAACCTTCCCGCTGGACTCCTATTTCTACTTCGCCCAGGTCGATGCTGACCCGGCATGTGTGTTTGTCAGCTCCAAGAGCAAGTTCAAACATATCGATGACATCATCGCCGAAGGCAAAAAACGGACCCTCACCGTCGGCACAAGCCGCCTGGCGCACCCTGCCTCTTTGGGAGCTCTGGTTCTCGCCCAGAAAACCGGTGCCAAATTCAACCTGATCCCGCTTTCCGGGGGACGGAATACGCGCGGTGGTGTCACCACCGGCGAAGTTGATTTTGGTGTCCTGCCAGCATCGAGTGTTCTTCGCAAAAAGATCAAGGTTCTTGCGCTGTTCGATGACACAAACCCGCTGCCAAAACGGATGCCCGATGCGGTTCTGACCAATGACCACTTCAAGCTTGGCTTACCGCCGCTGATTGCCGGTGCCCGTGCCTTTGGTATCAAGAAGGAAGCTGTTGAGAAGCACCCCGATCGTTTCAAGGTGCTCACAGATACCCTGCAGAAAGTCTATACGGATCCCGCCTATAAAAAGGCTGTCGTCAAGACGAAGGCGCCTTGGGAATTCATCAAGTATGGCAATGTCGAGGATTGCGCAAAATACGTCAAATACGTGACGGATCTTGGTCAGGAGTATCGCACCCTCCTCACCGGCAAGAAATAGACACAGCGCTACACGGCGTATCGAGACAATTCGTGGTTGGACGGAGAGCTAAAACCGGCTCCCTTTCCGGCCACGATTTGTATTGATTGAAAGTGCTGTAATTATACGATTTGTTGTAGCCCCACCTATGAGCGTTCCCCCATGGCTGATGACGAGCTGAATACCGAGGACCGAAAACCTGCTGGCCCCAAACCCCTTGGCGGTGAATTGATCCTTCCAATATCCGGGCTACTGTTCACGATCTATTATTTTACGACAATTATCGATGTTCCCTGGACGGCTCAGGTCAGCGCGTTTTTCGTTGGCTCAATTCTGATTGCTCTTATCATCGCCCTCATCATTCGGACCAGCCTTCGGGTAAAACGCGGCGAAGCAACACTCGGCGTTGCCCCCCTCTTTGCGCCTAAAGAGTACATCCCGAAACGACTTGCCCTGCTTGGACTGACTCTTGCCTATATTTTCTTTATCGAATGGGGTGGGTTCACCATCACGACTTTCTTTTTCCTGCTCTTCGCGATGCTTCTGTTGAGTAACGGCAAAAAGAAAGGGCTAATTTTTGGATTATCCCTTGCTTTATCGATTGGTGGTTATCTTCTCTTTATTCTCGCCTTCAATACGCGCTTTCCACTCGGCCCGGTCGAAACTCTCTTGAAGGACGTCTTTTAAAATGGAAATTGACTGGGGCCTTTTTGGCGAACTTTTCGTTCGCACATTTTCCTTCTGGTGGGTCATCCTGCCGGCGATCCTCCTTGGGTTGATTGTTGGCGCTATCCCGGGCTTTAGCGCCGCCAATACCATCATCATCCTGCTGCCAATGACGCTGGCAATGGAACCCGAGATCGGGCTGATCTTTATGGTCGCGCTGTACGCCTCATCGCGCATGGGGGCAGGCATTCCAGCCATTCTGGTCAATATTCCGGGAACGGCGGGGGCAGCGGCAACGCCGCTCGATGGCTATCCGATGACCAAGCAGGGCCGCGCGCAACAGGCCCTCGCGATCTCCTTCGTCGCTTCTGTATTCGGTGGGTTACTGACGACGTTGATTGCCCTTGTTGCCATGCCCTGGCTGTCGCAAGTCGCCTATCATCTCCACAGCGTCGAGATGATCGTCATTATGCTGTTTGGTATATCGCTTATCGCAACAATTGCCGCCAAAGACACCCTCAAGGGGCTGATCGCGGGATTCTTTGGGCTGATGATTGGTTATATCGGGGCGGATGTTGTCTATGAGACACCGCGCGGCACGTTCGGCTTCCTCGAGCTCTACGACAAGGTACCGCTCATCCCGGCCCTTGTTGGTCTGTTCGCGGTATCTGAGGCCTTTGCCGTCATTGAAGGAGAATCCATCCTCACCAAGCGCGGCATGGCGGCAATGCAGAAGGCAGGATGGAAGGAGACCTGGGAAGGCGTCACCTTGGCCATTAGCCGCTGGTGGCACATCATCTGGACCAGTATTATTGGTCTGATCATCGGTATCGTTCCAGGCGCAGGCGCGGCTATCGCGTCCTTTGTTGCCTACCAGCAGTCCAAAACATTTTCCAAGACGCCGGAACTCTATGGTACCGGCCATCTTGATGGGCTGGTTGCTCCGGAATCGGCGAATAACGGTGTTACCTCAGGAACGCTCATCCCGCTGCTGGTTATCGGTGTGCCGGGTGGCGCGACAGCGGCCATTATGGCTGTCGTGCTGCAATATCATGGGGTTACCGTCGGACCGGATCTGTTTGAGAACCAGCCGGAACTCGCCTTTGGCGCCTTTACCGCCATGGCAGTGACCTATGCCATCATGATCCTGACGGTGCTGCCGCTGGCCCGCTATATGTCTCGTATTACAGTGGTATCGACGGTCTATATGGCCCCGATCATTATATCCTTCACCCTGGTTGGCTCTTTTGTTCCCCGCGCCTATGTCTTCGACATGTATCTGGCGCTGGCCTTTGGCGTGATCGGCTATGTCGCCCGCAAAACCGGCTATCATGTCGCCGCCATCCTGATCGGTGTCATTCTGGGGCCGTTGCTGGAGAATTACTTCCTGCGCGCGCTTCGCATTTCCGAAGGCGACATTCTGGTGATCTTCTCCTCAGGTCTCGGCAATATTCTTTGGGTGCTGTTGATTGTCTCGCTATTTGTGCCGATGTATCTGGACAAGCGACGAACCAGACAACGCGAACAGGCCGTGCCAACGACGACGGACTGCTAGGCGATTCCGGCTGCATTCAAAATGTCGCGGCCTCGCGGTGTTTCAATAAAGCCGAGAAATCCCTTCGTTACGCGGGAGGCGCGCGCGTCGGTTAGGCCTGCGACATAGGTCGTCTTATTACGCAGCTCATCTGGCAGCGGTGCAACCACAACAACGCCATGATCAGAAAGCCGTCGGATGGCCGGTATTTGGCCGAAGCCGATCTCATTCCCCTGCCCTTTGCCAATACGTTCCATCAAGGCTGCGGCACTCGGGAAACGCTCGGTTTTGGCCGCCACCTCATCGGCAATACCCAGCCCTTCAATCATCTTCTCTATATACTGGCCTGATATCGCAGCGTTATAGAGGACACTATCGGCAGCGAGGATCGCTGCCCGCAGCGCATCCGCTGAACGAACATCAGGAAACTCGGCACCGACTCTCACGGTAACGCCTACCTCGACATCGCCGACCCGGACCAATGATCCATTATCCAAAAGCTCACGGGCGCCGTAATCCTGCATATGTTTTTCCGGGGCCACCAGGATATCCGGTTTTGGGCCATCGCCTTCGATCACTTTTTTAATTTCCGTAGAGGTCAAATAGGAGGGCTCAAAACGAGCGCCCGTATCTCCGCTATAAACTTCCATACAGGTAACGATGCCGGATTGCGGTGCTCCTGCACTAATGAGAGTAATTGCCGCCATAACGAATTTGTCCTGACCGGTTGCTGATCGTTTATCTGCCGCTTACTCTAGCGCTAACTGTCTTTTGGAGAATAGTTTTATGACGAACCCGATTACCAAAATGCCTAACGACCCCGGCGATATAACCGGTGAAGAACACTGGGCAAAACGCGGCGATATTGATCTCTTTCTGTTCCGTCGTTATTCACCGACGGCGCGCGCTGCGAACCCCGATAAACCGGTTCTTTTTCTGGTCCACGGCTCGTCTTTTTCAGCGCGAACCGCCTATGATCTCGATATCCCCGGACAGGGGGATTACTCCCTGATGCGGGCATTTGCCGGGCTTGGCTATGACGTCTGGACGATGGATCATGAAGGCTATGGTAAATCGACCCATACAGATGGCTTTTCCTATATTGCTGTCGGTGTTGAAGACATTAAAGCAGCCGTGCCTATTGTCGAAAAAGTCACCGGAAAAAAATCATTCTGTTTCTTTGGATCATCCTCTGGTGCCTTGCGCGCTGGTGGTTTTGCAAATGCCTGCCCGGAACGGGTCGAGAAGCTGGTCCTCGCGGCGCTGGTCTGGACCGGCGAGGGCTCTCCGACGCTGAAAAAGCGGGCCGAGAGAATTGATGAATGGCAGGCAACCAATCGCCGTACAGTCGATGAAGCCGCCTATCTGAACATCTTTAACCGCGATGTGCAGGGTCTTACCATTCCTGAATTACCCGCCGCTGCCGCGAAGGCGGAAATGGATAATGGCGGTGGCAGCGTTCCCAACGGCACCTATATCGATATGTGCATCAACCTGCCGGTCGTCGACCCGACCAGGGTTGAGTGCCCGGTGATGATATTCCGGGGCGATCACGATGGCATAGCAACCGATGAAGATGTCCTTGGCTTCTTTACCGCCCTGCCAAACAATGACAAGCAACTCGTGATGGTTTCCGGCCAGGCCCACAACACAACAATCGGCATCAACCGGGCGCGGTTCTGGCATTCGCTGGACGGCTTCCTCAGCATGCCCGAGCGGGTCGATATATAGACATGGCTGAGGCGATCTGGAGCCAGGAATACTGGGCGCTCAAGGACGATATCAAGCTTTATATGTGGCGCAAACGGGTCGGTGATCCCGCCCGCGACACATCGCCCAAGCCTGTACTGTTTCTGGTCCATGGGTCCTCGTTTAGCGGCCCAACCGGCTTTGACCTTCAGGTGCCCGGCAAGCCCGATTACTCCCTAATGGACAAGTTTGCCTCCTATGGCTTCGATGTCTGGACACTCGATCACGAAGGATATGGTCGTTCAGACAGCACCGATGGCAATTCGCCGATATCAGAAGGCGTCAATGATCTAAAAGCCGGTATGGAGGTCGTCACGCGGGAAACCGGTCAAACCGCGGCGGCGTTTTACGGCTCTTCTTCTGGTGCGCTACGGGCTGCCGCTTTCGCAGAAGCCTACCCTGAACATACCAGCAAGCTTATCCTTGATGCTTTTGTCTATACCGGCGAAGGAGCCCCGACACTGATTGAGCGCGCCAAGAAGATGGATCAATGGACCGCCAGTAATGTCCGGCCTGTTGATCGCGCCTTCTTTCTATCGATCTTCACCCGCGACAAGCCGGGGACTACCGAAGACGGCGTGGCAGAAACCCTGGCAGATACCGAACTGGAAAT
>CALIBP010000300.1 GCA_938048165.1 uncultured Alphaproteobacteria bacterium
GCAAGGCCCAGCGACCGATAATGCAGTGATAGCCCGTCTAAGCACGGCACTGAAGACGGGCGGCCGTTTCGAAGGCAAGGCAATAAACTACAAAAAAGACGGGACACCCTTTATCATGTATTGGCGCGTTGTGCCTGCCAAGGTTGGCAAAAATACAAAGGTATGGCTGGCGATCCAGCGAGAAGGCACGACAATCTAAGGGTAACATCTCGTCCCTCCGTTCAAATGGACGACGAGCGTGCATAGGAATCGATTAGATCCATCGACATTTAAGTTGCGATAAATTGAGAGGCGAGGTCTGTCAATGTGTCGTATTTAACGAACGAGAATCAGAATAATGGAGCTTAGAAAATGACGGTTGTTAGGTGTGATACACGTGGCAGTCGATCCGGGCCAGGCAAGCGAAGCGGAGCGGATTTGGAATGAAGATTGTGCACCTTTGATGATTAAGCAAAAAGGGTGCCGTTCGGAGCAACTCCTGAAATGCGAGGATGCGCCAGGCGAATAAATTTTTTATGCGGAGTGGGAAACCCAGGAGATATCGATGCCTAGAGGGACAACGAAGCACACAAGCAAGTGCAGAACCATTCCAGCGCGTTGCAAGGCGCGCAGGCCGTGGTTAAACGTTACCAGGTTGTTAGTTGATAGGGGGCACGCTGGAAGACCGGCCGAAAAATAGAAGACTCTCAATTCTGGATTGTTCGTCGGGGGAACAATAGCATGCTTTTTTAGTGGACCAGTGTTTAAGGCAAAGCTCGTACGATCAAGAATCCAAGAAGTCCCGAAAGACCAGTGAGTACGCCACCCCAAATCATGTCAACGAAGCTCATGGTAATCGGCCAATTGTTTAGCGTGGCCATATTTGTCATGTCATAGGTGCCATAGGCGAGAAGCCCGAGAATAGCGCCATGGATGACAGCCTTGCGCCAACTTCCCTCCGCCAAAGCCGGAGCAATCGCAAAAAACACAATGCCCGCGACGTAGGCGAGATAGAAAATGCCAGCCGCCAAGTAGTTTATGTTTTCACGCATAAGATCGCCCAACTGGGACGCGTAAAATCCTCGTGCAACAAAGCCTAACCAAAGGAAATCGAGACCGAGGAACACTATCAAAGTAATGGCATAGGCTTTTACAAAAACCACGTTCTTTCTCCGATCATCGTGAACCCCGTTAAAGTCACCTTAGCAAAGACTAATTTTATACACCATGGCTCAAACCAATGTTCTGTATTTTTCCTGTGAGAGGAGAGTGCACGGATAACACCGTCTCTAACCTCCGCAAGAATTACTTAGTCCCCAGGGTAAAAGGTCATTCATGATCCCCGAAGAGATTAACCCCTGAAACCCGCCACCAAACGTTGTCATCCTGATGGATCGCGTCGATACGTGTAAGCGAGAGAGGTGCAAGCTGAAACAACAAACCAGCCCGTGCATCTCCTCCTAAGGCGTGGGTGATTGCAGCGCGAATAGATCCCGTATGCGTTACCGCAACAATATCTCTGCCGGTATGGTGGGTATTAAGTTGTTCAACCGTCTCGGTTACGCGCGTCACAACATCAGCAAAGCTCTCGCCATTTGGAACACGATTTTTTGCTGGATCCTTCCAAAATGCGTCGCTAACAGCAGCAGGTATATCCTGCCAACGGGAACCCTCCCAGTCACCGAAAGATTGTTCGCGCAAATTGTCATGCTCATCTATCGACCGCGCCGTCGTCGTAATTGCAGACAATCTATTTGCTGTTTCTCTCGCCCGGCGCAACGATGTTGTTACCCAGACCGCGTTATCAGGAAGAATTTTAGCCAAAGCTTCGAGCTTTTTGCCGTCAGAGAAATCGACGTCCAGATCTAGCTGGCCGTAGAGTTTGCCCTCCGGGTTAACAACCGGCGCGTGCCGGATCCACCACCAACGCGTTTTCATTGTCATGGACTTTTGACACCCAAATCGAGGCTCCGATTGTTCCGTTGCACCTTAGGTACTTGCTCTCGTTGGCTTTGGTTAGTCATCAAACGGTGTAGTGCCGCTGCGCCAATCATGAGAGTTCTTGCATCTCTTGCATATGCGCTCTCCCTCCCAAGAGCTAATAAAGTTTGCGCGACATCGTAGGCACTTGCGCTTCAAAACGCGGTACGAGTGATCAGGCGAGGGTTTTTTTGCGTTGGTGGCCACAAAGCTCTCCTCTCAATTGTGGACCTTTTACGAACGAGCAGCCATTTATTGGCTGGCGGGAAGTAGAGGGCCACCGGAGATCAGGGAGGACATCTGGGTGGCCCTCAGGTCACTTTTCGCTACTAAGTGACAATCAGTAGTGCCGTTAAGAAAACTACTGCATAATCACTACTGAACACATTATTAATACGATTTGAGCCAGTTATTGGATCAACAAAAAAGCGCGCTATATCAGTATGCAATAGGGAAAATCATGATTCGGCTGTTGAGAAGCGTAGAACGGAAGTGCCCTATCCTTAGATGCAATTCCATCGGAAGGAAGGTAATTACTTTGATGCTATTGGCTCTGTTGCCTGGTTGTTCGCTGGACGTCAAGAAGAGCGAGACAATCGATCTCCGTAACGTTGAACGGTCGCATTCGCCGAACGATGCTCTTGCCTGTCCGCCAAGACTTTGTCGAGCGGAAGCCGACTTTGAAAGCCCAATTTTCCAGACAACCAAGACCGAGCTAATTAATCAGGCGAGGAAGCTGATAACAGCCGAGCCTCGCACAACGCTCGTAGGATCCAATCCGACTTTTAACCAGTTGGTGTTTATCCAGCGTTCCCGATTATTCGGATTTCCGGATACGATTTGGATCCAGGGTGCAAGCGTCGACTCAAGAGCTTCGTTCATCATCTATAGTCGGTCAAACTACGGTTATTGGGATCTGGGGGTTAATCGTGAGCGGATTAGAAACTGGTTGGACAAATTAAAGAAAGCCGATAACCCCTGATCAAAGTGAGGGGCGAGGTAGTCCTGGGAAATTAGAGAGGCTCGGTGCCAGAAGGCCACACAATCCATCGTGCTGCACGCGACCATCACCGGATGCTGGCAGGCCAAATCCTCAGTGTGTCGTCACCGCAAGGTCGGTTCTCCGAAGGCGCGGCCCGCATTACGGGGCAGCGTTGCCGTGTGGTCGAGGCATACGGAAAGCACCTTCTTTATCGTTTTAATAGCGGCGACGTGCTCCACGTCCACCTCGGTCTCTTTGGCCGAATTCGGAAGCACAAGTTGCCACTGTTGGAACCGCGGGGCGCCGTACGTGTCCGCCTTGTCAGCGACGCGCATGTCGTCGATGTCAATGGGCCGACCATTTGCCGGGTCCTCGATGAGCCGGAAACCTTGTCCCTGCTCCACCGCATCGGACCGGATGTTTTGAGATCTGACGCCAATCCGGCCCAGGCTTTCAAAAAAATCGCCAAGAGCAACGCGCCCATCGGACGGCTGATCATGGACCAGTCGGTGATGGCGGGGATCGGCAATATCTATCGCTCGGAAATCTTGTGGCGTCAGGCAGTCCACCCTGAAACGCCCGGCCGCGCCATCGACCGCGCAACATTTGATCGGATATGGGGCGATGCGAAAGCGTTGCTTGCGATCGGCGTAAAGCGCAACGCAATCATTACGGTTGATGACGCGCGTCCGCCAGAAAGCCGCTATCGCGAACAGGTCAACATTTTCGCCAAAGACCAATGTCCGGCCTGCAAGGGAGCAATACGACGCTTCGAAATCAATGGGCGACGGACATTCGTGTGCGAAACTTGCCAACCGCCGATGGGTGACGCTTAAGGAAGCCGATGAAACCAGTTGCGGGTGTCGCGGCGGGCTTGGCCCGAATGCCTTTCTTATGGATAAACTGCAATCTCACAAAAAGACCCGAGGAGGAGTAGGACAATCACGGAGCTTTCATACAAGAACGTGAAATACAGCCTGGAAAATGGCATCGCGCATTTGGTCCTGGCGCGACATGACATTCGCAATGCCTATTCCGAAAAGGACTTCACAGATGAAATCCTGGACGTGCTGGCCAGGGTTAATGTCGATCCGGAAGCCCACGTTTTCGTTTTATCGGCGGAAGGCACATCCTTCTCGGCTGGCGGAAACGTCAAGGATATGCGTGACAAGAAAGGAATCTTCGGCGGCGGCACCGCCGGCATCAGGCGGGGCTATATAGAGGGTATTCAAAGGATTCCAAAAGCGCTGTACGGCCTTGACATCCCGTCGATTTCGGCCGTCCAGGGACCGGCTATCGGCGCCGGCTGCGATCTCACCCTTTATTGCGATCTCACCATCTGTTCCAGCGAGGCCCGGTTTGGAGAAACCTTCATCAATGTCGGAATCATCCCGGGTGACGGCGGCGCCTGGATACTGCCGCGCCGGGTGGGCCTGTAACGGGCAGCGGAACTGACCTTTACCGGGCGCATTGTCGGTGGAGAGGAAGCCGCGGAAATCGGATTGGCACTGGAATGCGTGGAATCCCACGCACTCATTACGCGCGTCATGGAACTCGCTGAGACAATCGCGGCGCGACCTACCGTGACGGCGCGGATGATCAAGACGCTGTTCCGTCAGTTCCTGTCATCCCACCTCCATGACTTTCTTGATAATTGCGCTGCCATTCAGGCGATTTGTCATTCGACCGAAGACCATATCGAAGCCGTATCAAGCATCCTGGAGAAAAGAACGCCCACCTATTCGGGACGATAGGAGGCCAGCGTATTAAATTCTTAAAGCACTTAACCAAACCACCATACCCAGATATCTCACGCCAAAATTCTGAAATTCATGGACAAGTGGTCGGGTGGTTTGGCCTATCGAATGCCTTGATCTACCAATAGTGGGAAATTCAACGCTCAATTTAGTGACCAGATAGCCGCATTGAGAGCAATCGCAAACGTCACCCAACACGCATACGGAGCAAAAAGTATTGTTGCCCGCCGATCGATGGGCCAGAAAACATACATTGCCCAAAGGATAGAAACCCATAGCAACATAATTTCAACGAGCGCAGTGCCCACCCACTGCAAACCAAAGAACAGGACCGACCACAGGCAGTTCAGTAAGAGCTGGGTACTGAAAACCAGTAGGACGAGGCGTCTCTGATATATTTTTGCCCTGCGCCATGCCATCCAGCCGGCGATCGCAATCATTACAAAGAGCACAGACCAAACCGGCGCAAAGATCCAGTCCGGCGGATTGAAAGAGGGCTTGTTGAGCGTCTGATACCAGGAGCTAACAGAGGTCGCCGTAACGATGCCGGAAACGATATAGACGAAAGCCGTCGCACCAGCGAAGACGAGAAATGCGATGAGGCTTCGGTGCCCACTTGTTTCAAGCTTTATCATCGCCGCCACTTGCTAGTCTTACTGAAATCTACCTGCCAATTGTTGGCAAGTTCCTGTGCCTTTACCACAGCCCCAGCATCCATCTTTTTCGCGAGCGCATTACAAATGGCTCGGGCATCGTTGTGTCCATTGTCAGCAGCAAGAAATAACCACTTGTAAGCTTCGATAGTGTCCCGGCTGACGCCGTTGCCTTTTAGATAAGCTCCGCCCAGATTGAATTGAGCGAGCACGTTACCTTGCTGGGCGCCCTTCTTTATCCAAGCGATCGTCTCTGTATCTTTGGATCGAACCACGTCAAACGCCGAGATACTAGTCTCAGTTTCTATACTCGTTGGGCATTGTTGCCTCGAACACAGGTCAGAGACAGCAAAAATTGGCCAAACTACGTCGACCAGCATGAATTCAGTTGGTCATGAATAATCCTAATTCCTAAACGAATCAGTTACTGCTGACGCTATCGCCTGCCCGCTCTCGAAAGCGTATTCCACGCGAGCACCCATACACCAATCGCCACCAACGAAAAGAGACTTATCTTCGGATTCCAGGAAAGGTTTGCCCAAAGGCGAAGTCGTTAACGCATAGCGCCATTTATGTCCGCTCATGTGACTCATCGATGGGAGGTCAATGCCAAGCGTGCTTTTGAAGAGGCTCAGAAGCTTTTGTGCGATTTCGTCGCGGTCAAGTTCAAGGTATTTTTCACTCCACGACGGGCTTGCGTGAACAACCCAGCAATCTGCGGAGCCGTCGCGCTCAGGCTTTGAACTATTTCGAGCGACCCAAGCAAGATCACCAGAGTCCCAGCGCTGAGCATCAATTTTCACATTTAGCGGATCATCAAAGGCCACCATCAAGGCCAAACAAGGCTCAATTGAGACCCTATCTAGCACTCTACCAATGCTGGGCTCTGACGCCAGCAAGGCACGGGCTTGAGGCGCGGGAGCCGTCACCACTAACCTATCAAAAATATCACCATTGGGATTCATCTGAGTACGAATGCACCAAGAATTTGACACCCGATCGACGCCGGTAACTTCGGTATGAAGACGAATATCGATCCCGTTAGCGAGCGGCTTTACAAGGCCGCTCATGCCGGGAAGGCCAACCATCCAATCTTGTGACATGACGGTATTTGGGTCAATTCGAGATGGATACCAGTAGCCGGCAGATCCATCCTGCATCGCCTCCGCCATAAGAGCTTTAAAATCTGGGTTACGCGCAGTGACATATTGAGCACCATGATCGAAAGCGATCCCATTTTTCGCCCTTCGGGTGGCCATGCGTCCACCGATCCCGCGGCTTTTCTCAAATATTCTTGGCGAATAGCCTTCAGATCTTAAAAGATTGGCGCACGCAAGACCGCATACCCCGGCCCCTATTACTGCAATGCTCGTTTTTGCCGCCGCTTCGTGTGCCATCGTGTCTTTTTCGTAAATTGCCAAATTGAACCTAGGACTAAACCATGTGCATTATACGACCCGATTCAAGTTTTGGATCGCTTCATAATCCCGCTTT
>CALIBP010000301.1 GCA_938048165.1 uncultured Alphaproteobacteria bacterium
CCAACCCACCGATAGTATTAGATTGAAAAAGAAACAAATTTTATATTAAAACAAACTAATCCATTACTTAAATTAGAAAGAAAACAGTCATTTTTTACTTAAATGCTTCTGTATCCATTCCGTCGCTGATTGCAAATCTAATTGGGGCCGGAATGGATAGCAACCCGATCCAGCGACAAAAAAATAAAAAAATTTATTGACAATCCAACGACCGGCGAATCACGTCATCGAGTCAAGGACTTGCACGAAAACCCTAAGTTTTTGGGGTATTGACGCGCGCTATGTCATTAAAAAGTGGAATCGGTAGAATCAAAAAACCGCGCCAGGGTGACCTGGCACGGCTTCCAGCATTATACCCTCATAGAGGGAAAATCAGGTAAGGGCGTTCACCCGAGCAGACAGGCGCGATACTTTACGCGATGCCGTATTCTTTTTGATGATGCCTTTAGTGACACCGCTCATCAATTCAGGCTCGGCGAGTTTAAACGCCCCTTCAGCAGCGGCGCGATCACCAGTATCAATCGCCATCTCGACGGATTTGACAGCACTCCGAATGCGGCTGCGCCGATCTCGGTTACGTTCGGCCCGACGCTCATTTTGACGGACACGCTTTTTTGCGGAACTTGTATTAGCCATATCTCTCAATCCTGCTTACTTGCAGCGGTCCGGGTTTGTATAGCGCGACACCTTTTCCGTCAAGCGTTTAGCGCGCTTTTCCGAAGGTTTATTAATGTCTCACGATTTTCCAAATTCCGGCTTTCGTTTCTCAACAAAAGCCGCCATGCCCTCGCGCTGATCCGGTGTGCCGAAAGAAGCCTGAAACATACGTCGTTCATAGCGCACGCCTTCGGCCAATGTCGTCTCATATGCCCGGTTCACAACGTCTTTGACCATCATCGTTGCCGGACGTGACATGGTGCCAATCTTTTGTGCTGTCGAAACCGCTTCGTCGACCAGGTCTGCCGCTGGAATGATACGGCTTACCAAACCCGCTCTTTCCGCCTCTTCCGCCGACATCATGCGACCCGTCAAACACATTTCCATCGATTTCGACTTGCCAACCAGCCGTGTCAGCCTTTGTGAACCGCCCGCGCCAGGCCAAACGCCGATTTTTATCTCCGGCTGGCCAAATTGAGCGGTATCTGCGGCGAGAATGAAATCGCACATCATTGCGATCTCGCAACCACCGCCAAGCGCAAACCCCGCGACCGCCGCAATCACTGGTTTTCGGCAAGCTGCGACTTGCTCCCAACCATCTGTGATAAAATCATCTACATAGGTATCAGGCCATGATTTTGACTGCATTTCCTTAATATCAGCACCAGCAGCAAAGGCCTTTTCTGAGCCGGTGAGTACAATAGCGCCGATATCATTGTTCTTTTCCATCGCCTGCAAGGCGTCAGCCAATTCACCGACGAGGGCAATTGAAAGGGCATTCAAGGCATCCGGCCGGTTAAAGGTTATCAACCCAACATTATCACGGATGTCGACAATTATTGTTTCATAGCTCATCGCGAGTCTTCCTTTTAGTTTTGTATCTAGTTGGGGGTCAACGAAAACTGGGCAGTCAGCGTCCCTTCTTTAACGTCTACAGCCAGGTGTAACCTTTCTCCCTCCCGTATCCAGCTGGAAGCGCTTTCGGCTTTCCAGCCAAGCTGGGGCAGGGTTCGTGCATAAAATGCCACAACCTTCTTGGGCTGAGTTGCGTCACCTGAACGGCCTGTTGCCGACACTTCGGCGATCCTGCCCTGGGGCGTGGAAAAGACCAGTGCCGATCCTTTGACTTCAACAAGGCCGGCCATCAAGGGCAGGTCATCAATGACCGAGAGAAACCCCTCCGCAGCCGTGGCCTTCCCGCTATTGATTGCAAAGAGCGTCAACAACATTGCCAGAATGGGCAGCGAAATATTTTTATTCATGAGCGCGATTTACCTCAGCGTTGGCAGCTTGCACAGAAGAAAGTGGACCGGCCAGCCTGCACAATCCGCTTCACCGGTTTACTACAAGTTGGGCATGCCTCACCCTCACGTCCATAGACCTTAAAATTGTGCTGAAAATATCCCATCTCGCCGGACGCGGTCACATGGTCTCGCAATGTTGAGCCACCCGCCTTAATGGCATCCCGCAGAACCTGTTTTGTTTCGGCCACCAACCGGTCTGCACGGCGAGCACCAACGGTGTGCGCACTACGGCGCGGCGAAATACCGGCCATAAAGAGCCCCTCACACACATAAATATTGCCCAGCCCGGCTACGATGCGTTGGTCAAGGAGCGCCGACTTAATAGGTGTCTTGCGTCCTTTGAGGCGGATAACAAGCGCGGGCCCGTTAAAATCGTCTCCCAGTGGCTCTGGACCAATCGACGCAAGCAGAGGGTGGGTAGACAGGCCCTCTTCGGTCGACAGATCCATCAGGCCGAAACGACGTGGGTCCGAAAACCGGATTACAGTACCGTTACCGACAGCAAAGGTGATATGTTCATGTTTCCTGGCAGGAACTTCAACCTCCGTACCCTGTTCAATCACCATACGCCCAGACATGCCCAGATGCGCGAGAACAACCGTACCGTCATCGAGGTGGATCAGCAGGTATTTTGCCCGGCGACCCAGTTGCGTAATGGTGCGGCCCATCAAGGCGTCCGCAAAATTTTCCGGCAAGGGACGACGCAAATCGGTACGCCGAATCACGACCTGATTTATTCTGCGCCCCTCTATGGCTTGGGCCAGGCCCCGGCGGACAGTTTCTACCTCTGGAAGCTCTGGCATTGGTCGTCAAACCCCCGCTGAATCAAACTGCGCACGCTATCCCCTGAAGCTAGCGTGAAATCATCGGCTAGGCTATTGTCGTTCCATGACAAATAGTTCCACAAATGGCGCCGAAGACGACGGCGAAACCAACTTCGGCTTTCGGCGGGTACCCAAAAGTGAACATGCGGGACTCGTCTCAAGCGTATTCGAGTCGGTCGCGGATCGTTACGACCTCATGAACGACCTCATGAGTGGTGGCCTTCATCGCCTATGGAAACAGGCTTTGATCGACTGGATTAATCCCCGACCCGGTATGCGCCTCGTCGATGTCGCCGGCGGCACTGGTGATGTCACCTTCAGATTTCTTGAACACGTCGATATTTCGTCTAACGACACCGCTGCGACCCTGGCAACGATATGTGATCCCAACGGCGCCATGCTCAAAGTCGCACAGACCAAGGCGCTCGACAAAGGCTATGTGCGTGGCATTAATTTTGTAGAAGCCCCCGCAGAGGAAATACCCCTCGAGACCCACTCAGCGGACGTTTGTACGATTTCGTTTGGTCTGAGAAATGTCACTGATCGGGCCAGTGGACTTGCAGAAATGCACCGGGTGCTCGATTTCGGCGGGCATTTCTTTTGCCTGGAATTCTCACCAGCGGTGGTGCCCCTTCTGGCACCTTTATACGAGACCTATTCAAATCGAATTCTCCCTTGGCTGGGCGAGCATGTCGCTGGTGACAGAGAGGCCTATGAGTATCTGGTTGAGAGCATCCGCCGCTTCCCGGACCCCGAGGCACTCACGGAGGAAATGGCAGTGGCGGGATTCAGCAATATTCAGCACCGCGTGATGTCTGGCGGGATCGTCGCTATCCACTCGGGCTGGCGCCTGTAGCCACCATGTTTCGGACCCTTCGCAATCTTGGCCGCGTCACCGGAATCGTTCGTACGATCGCAAAACACGACGCCCTTTTCCCTCTCACTGAGAGCAATGCGCCCTTTTTCCTAAAATTCGGAATCGCTCTCATCACTATTGGTGCACGACTAGCCCCCGACCATGCAAGACTCAGGAAAGGCGAAAAGCTGGCGCTAGCGCTGCAAAAACTGGGGCCAGGATTTATCAAACTGGGCCAGGCCCTTTCGGTGCGTTCTGACCTGGTGGGGGAAGAAATCGCCGACGATCTGGCGTCCCTGCAAGATAGTTTGCCGCCATTCGGAACCGACGAAGCCCGGCGATCCATTGAAGAGGAATTCGGCAAGCCTCTCGACGAACTCTTTGCCTCTTTCGATGACAAAGCCGTCGCAGCCGCCTCAATCGCTCAGGTCCATTTCGCCATAACCACCGAAGATTTACCGGTCGCCGTCAAAATTTTACGACCGGGTATAGAAGCCGCTTTTGCACGTGAACTCGATTTGTTGCACTGGATGGCCGAAATTGTTGAACGGCATATCCCGCAGGCCCGGCGATTGCGGCCGATCGAGGTTATTGACACGCTTTCGGAAACCGTCGCCATGGAAATGGATTTACGGCTCGAAGCGGCTGCCGGCGATGAATTGCGCGCCAATTTTTATGGGGATGAGCACTTCAAAGTGCCGGCAATGGATTGGACACGAACTGGTAAACGCGTTTTGACCTCAGAACGCGTCTCCGGCGTTCCGGTTGATGAGGTCAGTACGCTTGAGAAAGCCGGACAGGACATAGAGACCCTTGTCGCTAACATGGCCCGGGCGTTTTTTCTCCAGGTTTTTCGAGACGGTTTTTTTCATGCCGACCTCCATCCCGGCAATCTGTTGGTCGATGAGGACGGAGCCATCCAGGCGGTTGATTTCGGCATTATGGGACGCCTCGACAAGCAGACGCGCTATTATCTCGCCGAGATGATGATCGGGTTTTTAACCGCGGATTACGCCAAGGTCGCTGCCATCCATTTTCAGGCCGGCTATGTGCCCGCCACTCAATCCGAAGAAGCTTTTGCGCAAGCCGCCCGCGCGATTGCTGAACCTATTTTAGGACTGCCCCTCAAGGATATCTCGCTCGCTCGGCTGTTGGCCCAACTATTCACCATCACGGAACGGTTTGAGATGCAGACCCAACCACAACTTCTGCTGTTACAAAAAACCATGCTGGTCGCTGAAGGGGTCGGGCGGCGACTTCATCCTGAAACGAATATGTGGGAGCTGGCCAGACCACTGATCGAAGACTGGATGGAAGTGGCCTTGTCACCTGAAGCTAAAGCCGCTGAAGTTATGGCAGAGGCCGGCAAGCTGATTGAACGACTGCCGACGTTGATAACCGATATGAACGATAGCGTTTCATCTATGGCCCGAGACGGCCTAAAACTGCACCCGGATACCATCAACGCGATGACAAGGGGGGGCGGAAAATCGGTTCGCTGGCCATTGTGGGCGGGCGGGGCAATCGTTGTCGGGCTGATCATCGCCGCAAGCTAAAAGACAGCCACCCAAAATTCCCATTTGATTTTCAAGGGATTTTCATCGCAGACTTACCCTGTTTCCGAGCTTCTCGATCTTGCCACCTCTCGCATTGAAGAAGAAGGAGACACAAATAACGTCCATAACCGGACAACACATTAGGGAGAAAACTGAATGAATTTCGGAAAATCAATTTCATTATTGGCCGCTATATCATCACTTGCGACCGTCGGCAGCAATGCGACGGCCAACGAAATCGCAAATTTCTATAAGGATAAACAGGTTAGCATCGTTGTCGCGGCACGCGCCGGTGGTGGACATCACAAATATTCGCTCTTTATCGCGCGATATTTGAAAAAACATACGCCCGGCAATCCAACATATATCACTCAGAATATGGGTGGCGCAGGCGGAACCAAGGCCGCCAACTATCTATATAACCGGGCAGCCCAAGACGGTTCGGCAATCGGCATTCTGCTTTCCGACACCCCCTTCGCCTCACGTATGCGGGCAACGGGCGTGAAATATGTCGCCAATAAATTCCATTATCTTGGCGGCGTCGACAAGCCACAGGGTGCCTTTGTTGTGCTCAAGCGCTCGGGCATCAAGACAATGGAAGAGGCCAAAAAGAAATCGGTGGTTTTTGCCTCAACCGGTAAGGGCTCCCAAACTTACATCCTGCCGAAACTAGCCAATGCCATGATCGGCACAAAGTTCAAGATTGTAACTGGCTATAAGGGAATGGCCGGTGTCTACAAGGCCCTCGACGGCAAAGAGGCTGATGGCTTTCAGTCTGGCTGGTCATCGGTACAACTCATCCGGCCTCATTGGCTTGCTGAGGGTCGCGTAGTCGTTCTGGCCGCGAATTCTCTGTCACGTCTAAAAGACGCCCCGAATGCCCCGACATTCCGGGATCTTGTCAAAAACCCGCTGGATCGAAAAATTGTAGAAATTATTAGTAATAATGATGTGATCGGCCGGGCCTGGATCGCCCCGCCGGGAATTCCAAAAGCACGGCTTAAGGCCCTGCGCACAGCGTTTAAAAATATGGCGAACGATCCAGACGCTATTGCCGCTGCCAAAAAACGCAAAATGGATTGGAGCTACGTCCCTTGGCAACCACAGCAAGCACATGCTTCAAGTATTACCAATGCGGATGATAAGCTATTCAAACGCGTAAGAGCTCTTATTAATCAAAAGTAGTCTCACGTCCTTTACAGGAAAATGCGGTCCTTCGGGACCGCATTTTTTTATGATCATTATAACGGGAGGAGGAGCGGGACTTAATTACTCGTCGCGCTCTTATCTTCTTCCAGGGTCTGGCCCGCCTCCGGTTCAATACCGTCGACAGCCTCTGCCGCGGCGGCCAGAACTTTAGCTTCGAGCGATAGTCGGGATTGCAGTGAAATCTGTTTGTTCAATGCGGGCCGGCTGAGGATGATATCACTGACCTGTTTCAACGGCTCAACAATAAGACCGGTGAGATAGGTTGTGTCGCGCTGAAACCCAATCAGTTCAATAAACAGCTTCCCGTCATTGGATTGGCCTTCGATAATAATTGCGCCGCCTACCTGCCGTATTTCCTGACGGTTTAGCACCTTGCTTAAGTCACCGGACAAATAACCACCAGCAACACGAAGCCCTCTTTTGTCGAGAGAGTCACTGTCGCCCGAGAGCAAGGCATCCCGTGTCCATTGCCCGGGATCGCTACTCGTTACCTTCTTTTGATCACGGAGGGTACGCTTCAAACTTACTGCGCGCTGAACGACGTCGCCGGATCCCGGATTGCCAACCGAAAGATACCGGGGAATAGCGGCGTTCAACTGGGTTGCAGAAACCGTGCCGGGCGCTGTTGCCGGAACACGACCTGAAGCAGGTTTATCGATTGACGGAGCCAACGCTGACAATTGACTGGTTTGTGCCTTTTGTGCCTGTAGCGCACTAGCCATAGTCACAGATAAGCTGATCACGGCACTATATAGAGCGATTTTATTAGGGGTGCAGACGGACGTTCGAACCATAATTTCCACCGGATAGCTTTTTCACTACGCATTACTGCCCGTGGGGGGCAATTCAAAGATTGCAAGAAGCATGTCAATAGTACTTTAATTAATATTTTCAATTAGTTAATAGTTTTTCTAAGATCGTAAAGGCTATAATCTGTTCAATCCTGATACAGGGTTGGTACGAATCTGAGATTCGCCATAAAGGCGAGAATGAAAAAATTTTGCGGTAAAGCTGTATCGACAACTGCAGCGAATTATTGCCGTTTAAGTCCTAACTCACTAGTTTACAGTCGACTTCTCAGAATTTCTTTCGGGAACACATCAATATGCTGCAGAACAAGCGCATCTTGTTGATTATATCCGGTGGCATTGCCGCCTATAAATGCCTGGAGCTCATTCGACGCCTCCGTGAGCAAGGCGCGGCCGTACGTTGTATCCTGACCAAATCCGCAACGGAATTTGTCACGCCCTTATCA
>CALIBP010000302.1 GCA_938048165.1 uncultured Alphaproteobacteria bacterium
GAATCGTCGAACACAATGTCTTCGGGGTTACCGTCGGACTTACAAACCGTCAATGTTTTGTTGTCACGCATTTCCGCCCAACCCTTTGAGCCCGCAATCCGGATGTGCCAGATACGTGCCGTCGAAGCCAGCGTCACGAGCGTTCCGGTCATCCCGTTCTCAAACCGCAGCAACGCCGCTGTCGTGTCATCGATATCGAAACCAATTGCGCGGCGTGTGCTGTACGCATCTATAGCGCTGATCTTACCAGCGAGATGAATGATACAATCGAGGGCATGGACTCCAAGTGAGGTCATGCCACCTGCAGGGCTCTCTTCGCGCGAGTCGCGCCAAGCGCCTGCTGCAACGTTTAAATCCGAAGATTGATTGCCATCGATATGCATCAGCGTGCCGAGTTCTCCCGCTTCAACCATTGCCTTTAACGCGACCGTGTTTTCCATAAACCGTCGGTTATGACCAAGCGCCAGCGCGACACCGGCTTCCTTGCACGCTGCGACGGCTCGCTCAGCACTCGGACGATCCAGTGTGAACGGCTTTTCAGTAAAAACATGCTTGCCAGCCTTGGCTGCAGCAACAATCTGTTCCTCATGCTGGGTATGTGGAGTCGCAAGCACAATTGCATCGATATTTGGATCATTTAACAGCTCGGAATAATCATCCCGCAAATCGATACCCTGCTCGCTACAGAAAGCTTCGGCTTTGCTCTTGGTCCGGGTTACTCCCGCGGCAAACCGTATATGTTCGCTTTTCCCCTGAACTGAAGTGACGAGGTACTGGCCCCATCTTCCGATACCGACAATTGCCGCGTTGATCATTTATCTGCCTATTTTGTTGGAATGCGTTGTCCTGAGTGTGCCGCTCTCTGGCGATAGCGGCAAGGGCCATTGCCATTGCGAATCCAGAATTCTCGGCGCAAAATTGAGTAATAGAAGCGGAGGGATAAAGATGTCGGCCAAACTTAATCATCTCGCAATTACCACTGATAATTACACGACGCTCGGCATGTTTTATCGGGCCTATTTCGACATGACAGTATCGGGAGATACTGATCGCGAAAGACGCGCGATTTCCGTTGGTGATGGATATGTTGGAGTCACCCTGATTCCACGACGCGCCGGAAGACGCGCCGGGATAGACCATTTCGGTATAGAAGTAGAGGATTTCGACGCAACCTGTGCAAAGCTGGCAGAACGCTACCCTGATATTGAAGTTGTTGAACGCCCCAGCGGCCGTCCCTTTGCCAGTTTCAGCACGCACGACCCGGCAGGAAATTACTTTGACCTTTCCCAGATCGGTCACGCCAATCGGGCAGAGGTCTATGACATGGATAGCTGGCATCAGGAGACGTCTATAAGCCATTTCGCAATACGAGTTCGCGAAGCCGAACGTGTCGCGGCGTTTTACGGAGACATATTTGGACTGGAGCCTAGCAACGACCCTGGCGAAGATGGTGGTTTCCGCTTCTCAGATGGCCGCGTCACCATGTCTATTTTACCCTGGAAGATTTCAGATTTTGATGGATCAGGCATAGAACAACCGGCCATGGATCATATTGGGTTTCGGGTACCCGATCTCGATGCCTTCATTGAAAAAGTGGAACGACTCTCCAACGACAATCCGCATATCGCCCCGCGTCCCATCGGCTTCAACGACGAAGGTAAAGCCCGCCTTGCATTACATAAGCGCTGTCCTTACGGCAGCTATTCCCTCGCTGATCCGGATGGTAATCTGCTGGACGTGTCACAGGCCTAACGGACAAAAAAACGGCGCCGCATTCCTGCGACGCCGCTCATTCGAATAAAGTTATCCGAACTTATTTAGGTGTGTACATCAGCGATTTAAGCTTCTTGTAATCAACGATATATTTCAGGCTGTCATTTTGTGCCCATTTCGCACCATAGACAGTATTCAGAAACGCCGTTGCAGCTTTGCCTGTCAGCTTGATGTCTTGGACGCCGGCAGCTTTGAGCTTGGCCTCATCGACCACGAATTTTTCGCGAACAAGCTCGTCACTTTTCTTTTCATAGGCGCGGGCATGTTTCGCGATCAGCTTTTTGTGAGCGGCGCTCAAACCATCGTATTTCTTCTTGTTCATAATTACGAAGAATGTTCCGCCATAGAAGTTAGGTGAAATCCGATATTTTAGGAATTTCTGCCAACCATATTTGCCGATGGAACCTTTCGGCCAAGCAATCCCATCGACGACACCACGCTGTAGGCCCGTGAAAACGTCACTCGGTGAAATATTAATCGGTAGAGCATTCATCGCTTTGAGAAGCGGGTTATACAAACCGGTAGAGCGCATTTTACGACCCGTTAAATCGAGACCGGTCTTTTCACTGATCTTCGGTTTGAATTTCGTATAGATGTGGAAAGTAGACGCATCAAATGCGGGCCAAGCGATAATCTGAGCATTGAGGCCCTTATTCCATGCCTTTTGTAGCATGTCCCAGGCACCATTTTTGCGCATTTCTGCCAAAGATTTGTTGTGCACGCCCGGCATTCTCGCTTCGGTCAGGAGCCCGCCATAATAAGGCGTCGGGCAAAAGATCATGTCGATTAGCCCCCGCTTTACCAAAGCCCCCTGTTTACGAAACGGAGTAATTTCCGGACCGCCAATATATTTTAGTTCCAACCCTTGCTTGTTCTTGTTCAACGGGTTGAAAAACGCCTTAAAAAATACTTCCGCATGGTCATGCGTTTTATTGTGACAGGTCGAAACTTTAATGGTCGTCGCCGCCTGTACAGGCAAAGCCCACGCCAAAGCCACCACCGCAGTAGTCGCTATAGCTGGTATGAAACGTCTCATGATAAATCCTTTTGTATGATCTTCCCCAATGAGCGGCGATGTCCTACTCTTTCGGCAGATATTCAATTACATCCAATCTCAATACGGGACCGGCTACTTGGCACGCCGCTCGATAGAAACGATGGCGAAATTCAACCATAGGCACAACCACCATCGTTGAATTATTTTTTGGCGAAATTTAGGACCAAATGAATACAAAACTGGAAGACGCTGAAACACCAAAATCCTTTGCGGCCCTCCGTCATCCGGGGGCACGGATGTATCTCATTGGATCCTGCCTCGCGATGATGGGTGACAGCATAGAGCATGTGATCAGCTACTGGATCATGTGGGAAAAATTCCAGTCACCAGAGCTTGGCGGCTTCGCCATTATCTCGCATTGGCTGCCTTTTCTGCTGTTTTCATTCTGGGCCGGTGCCCTCGCCGACCGCTTTGACCCAAGACGAATTATTCAAATTGGCATGGGGCTGTTCATGCTCGCTTCGCTTGGCTGGGGTTATTTCTTTGTCACCGACAGTTTAGAGAGATGGCATGCAGTCATCTTATTGAGTATTCACGGCATCGCGGGCGTTCTTTGGAATCCGGCGGCACAGCTTTTTGTCCACGACATGGTAGGTGGCCAGCAGCTACAAAGTGCAATCCGCATGATGTCTTCCGCGCGAATGCTGGGCTTCCTTATGGGGCCTGCCATTGGCGGTGGATTAATGCTGCTCTTTGGCCCGGCGATTGGTATTTTTATCAATGTTTTGATTTACGTGCCGCTCGCTTTTTGGCTCTGGCGGGCACCTTATGGTCCGAAGTTTCGCAAAGAGGAAGACGCCCCCCCCAAACGTCAACGCGCGGTCAATAGCTTTGCCGATGTTTTCGCCGCCATTAAAGAGATCTCCACCGTCCCCGTTGTGTTCTCGATGACAATGCTGGCTGGCGTCGCTGCGATGATTGTCGGCAACGCGCATCAGGCGCAAATGCCCGAGTTCGCCTATGATTTCGGATTTAGCGATACCAGTATTCGCTATGCTATTTTGTTAGCGGCGGCAGCCACTGGTGCCTTTACAGCTGGTGTTGTCCTGGAATCAAAAAGCCTGCTGCCGGCGAAGGTGAATACCGCCTTTGTCCTGGCTCTGATCTGGTGTCTCGCCATTGGCGGCTTCGCAGTAACCACGAATTATTACCTGGCCGTGGCCCTGCTGTTCTTTGCGGGCTTTGTAGACCTCGCCTTTAACGCGATGACGCGAACACTGGCACAGATTCATGCTCCGCGAGATTTACGTGGTCGCGCTATTGGCCTTTATAACGTGGGCAGCCTGGGCATGCGAACCTTCAGCGGCGTCACTGTCGGCGTTGGCGGCGGCTATATCGGCATTCACTGGTCGCTCGGAATCAGCGTCGTGGTCCTGTTCTTCGCCATTATGGCATTATTCGTTTATTGCACTCGAAGAAGCGAAACGCCCAGCACCGCATAACCGGCACCGGGCTTCGTTACCAATAAAAGAACCGATTTTAAGCGTCTGATTTAGGCCGCGCGACAACCATGTCGTACCAAGGCTTATTATCACGGGTCTTGGCGTCATCCACATAGAGCGTCTTGAGCTCGGTATATTCGTGCAGCCCTTCATCGCCGAATTCACGCCCGACACCGGATTGCTTATAGCCGCCAAACGGTGACCGTTCAGAAAGCATATGCCACTCATTAATCCAGATCGTACCTGACCGAAGACGTGAGGCCACGCCCTTCGCCTTATCAATATCAGAACTCCAGACACCCGCCGACAATCCAAAGATCGAGTCGTTCGCCATTTCAATCGCATCATCGACACTGTCATATTTCAGAACACCGAGAACCGGACCGAAGATTTCCTCACGAGCAATTCGCATCTGATTGTTTACACCGGTAAACAATGTCGGTTGCACGAACGCGCCCTTATCCAGGTCGCCACCAGTCGCCCGGCCACCACCACAGGCGAGAACTGCGCCCTCGTTCTTACCAATATCGATATATTCCAGAACTGATTTCATCTGACCTTGAGAAACCACCGGTCCAAGCTGCGTTGCTGGATCAAGCGGGTCACCCATCGTCATCGCGTTGAGCTTTTCAACCATCTGTTCGACAAAATTGTCGTGGCCATTGGCATCAAGCATCAGCCGGGTGCCGGATTCACAAACCTGTCCCTGATGATAAAATGAGGCCCAAATTGAGCCGTCGATGGCGATATCGAGATCAGCATCATCCAGTACGATGTTGGCACCTTTGCCACCGCATTCCAGCGTGACCTTCTTCAAGGTTCCTGCTGCCTTGGCCATAATATCGCGACCAACTTCGGTAGAGCCCGTAAAGGCCACCTTATCGACATCAGGATGGGTGGTTAGTGCTTCACCGATCACCCCACCCGGACCACTGATGATATTCACCACACCCGGAGGGAATCCAACTTCATCAAAAACCCGTGCTAGTTCCAGCGCCATCACCGGCGTATCGGAGGCTGGCTTCAGAACAACGGTGTTCCCGGTTGCCAGAGCAGGTCCCAGCTTCCAGATCGCCATCATGTAAGGAAAATTCCAGGGAATGATCTGGGCGCAAACACCCATTGGCTCGCGAATGGTATAGTTGAAGGAACGCCCTTCTCGCATCATGCCGTCAATTGGTTCGGCTTCTTCATTGAAGCGCTTCGCCTGTTCACCAAAGAACGCCAGCTGCCGCGATGCCAGAAAAGCGTCAGCACCGGTTTTGTTGACCGTACCGCCGGAATCAAGCGATTCTAACCGTGCATAATCCTTCATACGCTCCTTGAGAAGGGCCGCAGCCTTGCCAATCAAATCGCTACGCTCCTCACCGGACATGCGAGGCCATGGACCATGATCGAAGGCTTTACGGGCCGCCGCGACGGCCTTGTTTACATCAGCGGCATTCCCGCGTGGGATACTTGCAATCGCCTCGCCATTAAAGGGATTAATCGAGTCATTGCGATCTCCGCTTTCCGCGTCGACGAACTCGCCGTCGATATACATTTTATATGTTTCCATAACGCCTTTTGCTCCGGTCAAATCATGAGCGCTTTGTATAGCGCAGCCCCAATATAAGCGCCATATCGCAATCCATCTTTTCAGGCCCCATAGGTTGACGGATCGCTCGCCTCCCCCGAAGATCGCGCTCCACAGATCAAAAACAGCGAATTCTTCAGCGAGGGAGATTAAATCCAATGGCCAGAAAACCAGCCGCAAAGAAGGCCGCCACCAAGAAGGCACCTGTTAAAAAAGCCGCCAAGAAATCGAAATACCAATTCATTTTGGTGAATAAGCGGAACGGCGTTTGCAACATTCAACTCAACCGGCCCGAATTTCTCAACGCGATGAATATCGAGATGGCACAAGAAATTTGCGACGTGCTTGTTGAAGTCGAACAAGACCGCAAGATTGTCGCCATCGTCTTGAGCGGCAACGAACGCGCTTTCTGCGCTGGTGCGGACCTCGGTCGCATGGGCAGCAAACCTGAAGACCGGTTCGACATGTATCGCGAACGCTTCAATATCGCTCCAAACCGCCAGCTCTATCGGGTTCTGTGTTTCTACACCAAACCGGTCATTACCGCGGCTGAAGGCTATTGCCTGGGCGGCGGATTTGAAATGGCAATGTGGGGCGACTTTATTGTTGCCGGCGAAAATGCCCAGTTTGGGCTACCTGAAGTCCGCCATAGCTTGATCCCAGGCGGCGGCGGCACGCAGAACCTGCCAAGGCTGATTGGCCCGGCACTTGCCAAGGAAATGATCTGGACAGGCCGTCGCCTCAAAGCTGCAGAGGCCAAGGAATACCGGATCGTCAATCACGTCGTCCCTGCGGGCCAGGCGCTCAAGAAAGCCAAAGAGATTGCGGCCCAAATCGCTGAGAACGGCCCCCTTGGTGTGATGATGAGCAAACAGGCGATCAATCGTGGGCTGGATCAAAGCCGGTTCAATGGTTTCCTCGGTGAAGGCGATCTCGCCCACATGCTCAACTTCTCGGAAGACCGAGCCGCAGGCCTGAAGGCCTTTAAGGAAGGCAAGCGCGCGAAATTCAAAGGACAATAACAACCAAGAACGGGGTGGAAACACCTCGTTTCCTCTTTTAAAACAACGACACCAGAAAAACATTCAATCAAGGAGACCCTGATGGGCGACGATGGACTGCGCGGTTTTATGCGGGATGTAAACAAAACCGGTGATCTCGACAAACGCGATATGAATAAAGACGGCGCAAAGAAATCGGCTCCTTCCCGTAACCCTCAGGACCAGGGCCTTCGTGCCTATCTCGAAAAACTCGAAAAAACCGGCGAAATGGTGCGTGTCACTAAAGAAGTCGATCCCGCGACCAACCTGTCAGCTATCGAATGGAAGACATACGACCAACATGGCAAGGCGACTATTTTCGACAATGTGAAAGGTTACCCTGACTGGCAGGTCTGTAGCCAGATTTTCACCGACCGCAAGAAATGGTCTTTGGGTGTCAATCTCACCGAGGATGAATTTCTCGAAGGCATGTTGCGCAAAGTTGCAAAGCCTATCGAACCAGTCATGCAGGAAGCCGAAGGCGCTACCTGTAAGGAAGTCATCAAAATTGGCGATGAAGCGTCACTTTATGACATACCGGTTGTCTCGATTTCGGAAGACGATGGAGGCCCTTTTATTCCTGCTGGCATGGCGATCATGAAAGACCCTGAGACGGGCACTCGGAATATCTCGATCCATCGTCAACAGGTGTTTGATGCCCAGACGACGGGCTTCTTAATGCTGCCCCGTCAGGCACGACGCATTAATGAGAAATATGCTGCCCGCAACGAGAACATGCCGGTTGCCGTCGTTATCGGTGCTCATCCCGCAATCTTCTTTGGCTCCGCCTTTACGACAACCTACGGTGTAGACGAGCTCTCGGTCTCCGGCGGAATCCTCGGCGAACCTGTCCGAATGGTTAAATGCGAAACCATCGACATTGAAGTCCCGGCAGATGCCGAAGTTATCCTGGAAGGCGAAATCATT
>CALIBP010000303.1 GCA_938048165.1 uncultured Alphaproteobacteria bacterium
TGGTCGACTAGTGCCGCCGACGAGCTTCAATCCTTTTGCGAAGGCTTTCAGCAGACAAGGAACCTAAAAGAACTAAGTCAGTTGCGGTCTCCCGCCTGAGAATTTCTCGCGCCTATTCGGCGTCCAGAGGAGCCACAAACCGAGTGGTTTCGTCGTAAATTCCCTGCGAGAATTTATGAATCTCCGGCGGCAATGGACGACGATCACCCGTATTCATCCACAAACGCAGAAGATGACGTTTGCGTTCTGGTTCCGGCCAATCTTCAAAATCTGTCCGTGAATGCAGCGTGACATGGTTCATCACATAGCTGATATCACCACGATCCAGCGGCACTTCAATTGCGATCTCCGGTGCAATATCGCGGAACATCTGCAAGGCTTCTTTTTGGGCTTCCGTAAATTCCGGCACGCCTGGGATCATCTGACCTTTATTCAAGGCTGAGCTCACGCCGCGCACGGCGAAATAACCGTCGTGGAAATTGAATATGCCCTGGCGAATGTAAGGGTCCTTTTGGCCCGGGTGCTTTTCATTTGAAAGCTGGCGATAAAACTTCCAGCCAAGCTCGACAGCCAGATCAGGACGCCGCTTTAGCATCTCGTTATAAAGCGCAACCGCGCTGCAGACGAGGTGCTCGCCACCGGCTTTTGCATTATGAATGCAGCCAAGCGCCAAAACATCGGCCTGGTCGCAATGAAAGGCCATATGCGAACTTGTTTTATAGCCCCGCGTTTTAGAATAATCGCCGCCGATATCCTTTACGTGACCGAGAAGGTGGCCTTGACGATTTTGCGACAAGGCGCGACCGACATAAACCGATATACCCCAAAATGCGGCGGCATATTGTGCCCGATTAAAGTCATCAATCGGCAGCCCTTTGATAAGAACAATACCCCGCCCCTCCATGAGCTCATCCTGCACTTCCTGCAAGCGCGGGGCTAACGTCGGCAATGGGAAATCTTCTTTGGTAATATCCTTGATATCGAGGCCGCGCTCTTCAACGCTCGCAACAGCCGCTTTTACCTCGGCCACCTCACTATCAGACAGACGGTACATCCACTCGTCATTGGCCAGAATATCATCAGGATACCATAGCGCGGGGTCTACCAATGGCTTCCCGAGTTCAGCCGGTTCGCGGGGCAAGCTACTGCGTTTCCAAGTATTTTCAGCCATGTGCTTTATCCTGTGCCATAAAGTTTCAACGCTATTCTGACATATTTAGCAGTTTGTCAAAACGCCAATTTCCCGCAAATTTATACGGATATATTTACCTGATCTTTTCGCGTTTTACTCTCACCTCGCCAGACGCCGTCAATCGTATCACATTAACTGTTTTTGCGAGATCAGGGGAACCGGAATAATAGGCCGGAACCGTGCCCTTGCCCACCTTGATCGGCCGATTCCAATGCCCCAGGGCAACATAATCGGCACCCGTTGCAGCGAGCTCTGCATCGTCGAGCAGCCATGACGCGCGCAACGAGGTTCTTCTATCTGCCACAGGCTCATAATGACCATGCGCCAAGGCAATCTGCCACCGCGTCTTGCGGCGCACAGGCTTCGCCAGAGGAGTCATATCGTCATAATCACGATGCGCTCTGCCCCATATTTCCAGATCCAGATCTGGAAACTGCACGGACCTTTTATGCGTAACGCCCAGTATGTGAAGCCTATCCGCCTTCCCCATCGCTTTGTGATACCATGGGGAGTCAGGGATGGCAGGATCATGATTGCCCGGAAGAGCCACGACATGCATCGGCGCGTTACCCATATGGTTTGCTGCTTTCGTAACAATGTCACTGGCCAGACGGTTATGTTCAAAAATATCACCGACCAGCAAGACGATATCGGCGTTAACCGCCTCGGCCGTCCTCAGCACATCTAAAAGCGGGTTTGTACCATCGCCGTCATTGGCGCGCGCAGTATAGCCATCATCGACATGAATGTCGGAACTATGCACCAGCACGATATCATTTGAGGAATTGGAAGCCTTAGCCACGGGAAGGGAACCTGTATTATACGTTGTTAGACCAATTTTGGCATCGCAAGGGATGCGGTGGAAGGGCTCATTTCAATTTGTCCGCGTCGTCGCATCTAAAGCACCGCAAATGTCCCGAATCTGGTCCCGGCACCAACTATGGCGCGGATCCCCGTCAAAGCGCGACGGCCATACCAGGAGGTGGCCTAAGGAACCAAGTTCCAGCGGTAATTCCATATGAATCAGACCATGGCTCTGGCCAAAAATAGTCGCCAACCGTTTGGTAAAAACAGCGATCATATCCGAGGTGCACAGAAGTTCGGGCACCGCAGAGAACCCTGCAACAAACACCTTGGCCGTACGCTCTAATCCTCGATCAGCCAATAGATTATCGAATGCTGCTCTTTGGCCACCTGTCGCGCTGACGACAATATGAGGATGGGAAACCAGCGCTTCTGCGTCGAAAGGTTTGGAACGAGACAAAACCGGATGTCCATTGCGGCATACGCAAACCAGCTCTTCATCGAACAGCCATTCTGATTGCAGGTGCGACGGCAGGTTATCAGGCCAGCCTAATGCCAAATCAATTTCATTATCATCAAAAAGGCTGATTGTCTGATCACGATCGGCTGTTTTGACGTGCAGACTCACGCCAGGGGCCGCTTCGCTAAAGCGCTTCACCAAAGGCGGGAGGACAGGAAGGCTGAGCCGATCCGGCAAACCAATCCGTAGGACACCCGATGCCGTTGAAGGATCAAATTGCGCCGTTTCAGATACGCAAATTTCTGCAAGCTGCATCAAATCATGAAGCGGTGTCCTTAGTGCTTCAGCGCGCGGCGTTAAAGCAAGCCCGCCAGGGCCTCTCACCAAAAGGTCATCACCGAGAAGGTTTCTCAGACGGTTCAACGCATTACTGATTGCCGGCTGGGTACGTCCCAACCTTTCACCCGTTCGCGTAACGTTTTGCTCCTCGATCAGGGTATTCAGAACTTTCAGCAAATTCATATCGAGATTTGCAAGATCGGTCACGGCCACCTCTATTCACCAAATCAATCACTAATACATGAAAGATCAATTATAAGAGAAAATGGATCGAAACGCCTAATTGTTTCCCGAGGCTTTGACCGTCCGCGCATAAGCGATGGCCTCCTCAAGCGGTAGGTCGCCGGTTTTTCGAACAATCTGTTTCATAATCGAGAGCGCATCCGCCGAGTACCCCGCCAATTGTTCAGCGACACGTTCGGCTTCCATAAGAATATCTTCTGACTCCACAACATAGGTGACCAGCCCCAGGCTGCGCGCTTCCTCAACGTCGATAGTTCTGCCCGTCGCACAGAGATCGAAAGCCGCCTTTAAGCCGATATGCTTTACCAACAGCGGTAAAACGCCGGCAACAGTGAACCCGCCCTTGATTTCAGGGTAGCCAAACTTCGCTTCATTGCTCGCGATAACGATGTCACAGGCTATCGCCAGCGCAGCGCCACCGCCCAACGCCGCGCCATCCACCACAGCGATCACTGGTTTGGTTTTCACCTGCGACATTTGAAAAAGACGGCCCATACCTGCAGACCGTTTTGCTGATAGGTCGGAGGTATCATCAGTGCGGTTGGCAAATTCCTTAAAATCGGCGCCAGCACAAAACACTGGACCCTTCGCCGCCAATATAATCACTTGAATGTCGTCATCTGCTTCAGCTTCGATGAGAGCCGCATCCAGTACTTCTACCAGATCAGAGTTAAGGGCATTCCGCTTTTCAGGTCGCGTCATCGTCAAGCGAAGAAGCGCACCGTTTCGTTCTGTGCGAAGAACATCACTCATCGAAACCCTCCTCAGCGAACGGTTAGAACAATTTTGCCTCGGACATGTTCCGTCGCGCTCAATTCATGTGCTCTCTTGATTTGATCCAGGGGCATTTCCGTGATCTCCGGTGCCCAGATTGCGCCCTTTTCTACGAGTTCGGTTATGACCGCCATGTGCCCACCATCGCGCGGCACCTTGGGCCGCAAATATTCGATATGGTCAGGAGGAACAAAACCTTCCGGTGCCTTGGTTATATAGACGAGCCGACCGCCCGGTTTCAGGACCGAGACGCTCCGCGCCTGGACGTCGCCACCGACAGTTTCATACACCACATCACAATCCTTCGCTATCTCGGTAAAATCTTGACTGCGGTAATCAATTACAACATCTGCACCCAGGCTTCTGACATAGTCATGATTTGGCGTACTCGCTGTCGCAAAGACCTTGGCCCCGACAGACTTCGCATACTGAACAGCGAAGCCACCAACGCCACCGGCCGCGGCATGAACCAGAATGGTCTCGCCGGATTTAAGCCCCGCGACATCATCAAGCGATACCAAGGCCGTCAAACCGACCAGTGCGATGGCGGCAGCTTCCTTATGCGACATCGCCTTAGGTTTCAGAGCAAGCTGACTTGCAGGCACTGCCAGCGCTTCGGCATAACAGCCACGCTGATCCTGCGCTGTGGTGCCATAAACTTCATCACCGACAGAGAACTGGGTAACGCCCTCACCAACCGAACGGACGACACCAGAAAAATCGACACCCAACACATGCGAAAATTGGAGATGCAACGATGCCTGTCGTTCGCCATTGCGCACCTTCCAGTCCACCGGATTGACGCTGGCGGCAAATATATCTGCCACGACTTCGCCCGCTCGCGGCACCGGGTCCAAAACATCCCGAAACTTAAGAACTTCTGGACCACCATAACTATCGATTTCAACCGCTTTCATCTTTCTACCTAGTACCCCGTAAAATTATTCCCATGGAATGGCGTAGAAATAGACCCACCGCTACCGTTGCCGCAATCCAATCTGTCGTGCAATCTGCGAAAAACGAATTCAAGGAGAAAGCTATGGCCAGATTGCCGCCAATTCCACGCGATGAGATGACAGAACTACAGGGTAGGTTGCACGACCGGATCGCGGCCCAGCGAACCGGCGGGCAAGTCGGCGGTCCCTTCGCCGTCATGTTGCACGCACCAAATATCTGCGATCCGGTATCGCAGTTTATCGACCAACTCATGTCGGATTCTTCGCTGCCACACAAACTCAAGGAAGTGACGATCCTGACGATCGCCCAGGCCTATCAGGCACCATATGAATGGGTGGTTCATGAACGACGCGCCCGACGCTTTGGTCTGGAG
This sequence comes from uncultured Alphaproteobacteria bacterium, assembly GCA_938048165.1. Lineage (GTDB taxonomy): Bacteria > Pseudomonadota > Alphaproteobacteria > MPNO01 > UBA2964 > UBA2964. The sequence continues at coordinate 5,143 of CALIBP010000303.1, forward strand.
GATGCCCTGATCGAGTCCCTCAAAACCGGACAGGTCCCGAATTTCTCCGACAATACAGAAAAACTGATTTACGACATCACCAAAGAGATGCTCGATCAGCGTCGATTGAGCGATACGCTGTATAAACAGGCAGAGGCAGCGCTCGGCAAAGAGCCTCTGGTTGAGTTCATCATTTTACTTGGGTTTTATATTTCCGTTGCGGTTCTGCTGGTATCTTTCGATGTCGAAGGTCCGGGCGGTGAAAATCCATTTACATCCTAAGACGGGGAACAAGCTATGAGCGAAGACAAGCACGCCATCCGCCGGATCGTCGCCGGGCATAACGACAAAGGCCGTGCCACCATTGTCATGGATGGCCCTGCCCCCAATCAGCAAATTCGCGAACAGGGTCATATCTCGACATTTATCTGGAGCTCAGACGAAGCCCCGGCTGAAGTCTGGACCAACGAGGATTTCGGCGCGCGCGAGAATATCATCCAGCCAGAACCCAACGGATCAGGCTTCCGGATTGTCGAATTCCCACCTGGTGCCCCGGTTATGATGCATCGTACTGATACGCTGGATTATGCAATCTGCATGTCTGGCGAAATTGATATGGAAATGGATGACGGCGTTACCATCCATATGACGCCGCACGACATTCTTGTGCAACAAGGTACGATCCATTCCTGGCTCAATCGCGGCACCGAACCTTGTCGCGTTGCCTTTGTACTGATTGACGCCAAACGCCCGCCCGGTGGTGAGTTAAAAGGACCCGGCCCACAGCCGTTTGCCCCCATTGAGCCTTACCCGGAAGGCAAAGAGCCGCCACTACCCCCAATCCGGCGCATCGTCACCACCCATGACGAAAATGGCAAAGCCGTGGTGATGCATGACGGGCTGGCCCCGCAACGCCTCTTACGCCCGCGCGGCAATGTCTCGACGTTGATCTGGGGTAGCGATGAAACCCCTGCCGAAATCTGGACCGCTGAAGATTTCGGCATGCGCGAAAATGAGATTGAACCACCGGCCCTCGGGTCGTGGTGTCGCGTGATCGACTATCCGCCAGGCCCCGGGCGCATGCACAGAACCGAAAGCGTTGATTACGTCATATGCCTTCATGGCGAGATCGATATGGAGCTCGATGATGGTGAAATGGTCCATATGAGTGCCGGCGACGTGATGATACAGCAGGCCAATTTGCACAGCTGGATCAATTCAGGTCCTGACACCTGCCGCATCGTGTTCGCGCTGATTGGTTCAAAACCAAAGAGCTGATTTAGACCGCCACCGCCGGCACCAGAAGATGTGAGTCGTAGTCACCACCGGTATGGATAATATGATGGCCGGCATTGACCGTGTCCTCATGTTTAAAGCGGTTGAACACATCGATAACATCGTATCCCTGAACGATTAGCTGTAGCTTGTCTCCTGCCCGGAAACCCGTCGCCGATGCGAGGATTTCCACTTCGCAAGGCACGATTTCGTCTGGTGCCAGCTTTAGGAGCCGTTCATGCTTCAGCCAAGGCTGCCACGGCGTTGATTTTTCTTCATCGAGTTCGCGATGGGACACACGCAGCCAGCCACTTGCCGCCAGGCCATTCTCGATGTGCTGGAAGTCGGGGAAATACACCTCATTGCCATGCTTATCGAACTTCTTGATCGCCACATGCAGATCGAGGTCATCAGCGCCTTCCGCGCTCACCCACAACTTAAGTTTCATATGTCCAATCAGGTCCACGGCTTCATCGAAGGTTAATTCCCAGGTCGTGCTATCCACCTCTGATTCCGATTTCTGTGCCGCATAACGGCATTGAGCTGGTTCAGCGACAGGTGTGGCGCTCAGTGAATAATCGGCGGCGTCGAGATAAAGCGGTCGGTAATCGGTTTCCGGCACTGGAAAATCGTCAAAATAGCGTTCTCGCCCATCATAGAAATAGTCGCGCACCTCGATACGAGCCCGCGGCGTCTCCCGCATACCGTTTTCCTTTCCTTTCAGGAAACAATCGAAGAACCGTTTCTGTAATTCCAGACCTTCGCGGGCGTAATAGGTCTCCCACTCCTTCCGGCCATGCCCGTAGAGCCATTTGTTTTTTGAGCTCGCCTGTTTATACCCCTCGACCGCCCCCCGCGTATGAAGACCTGCCGTCGCCCAACTCGCCACCGCCAGAATGGCGGTATCGATCTTGGTCAGGTCAGGATGTTTGCTACGCCAGAAATCATCCATAAGAGGACGGTTGTTTTGCTCTGCGATCGCGTCTTCCGCCGTCGCCCCCTGGGCAATAAAGCCAGTCTGGGAATTCATCCGACGTCCCCAGATTTCACGATAAAAATTTGTATCCGGCATACCGCCATGGGTGACATGTTCGCGGTAAAAATCGTTAAATCCTTCCCATGGAATAGCGGCTTTCAGGTGCGGTGGATTTTCTGATGCCCCCAACCATTGCGTGGCGGCGAGATAGGACACGCCATTAGACCCGACATTGCCATCGCACCATTCCTGCTCGGCGATCCATTCAACGAGGTCATGAAAATCTTGTGAAATCTGTGGATCAAAATGTGCAAAGTGCGTGCCTTCCGAATGGTTCGTCGCCCGGCAATCTGCTCCGACGACCACATAGCCATTTGGCACCCAGTAAACCGGGTCAGGCATTTCCCAACCGGTATATTCCGAAAACGGCAACGGACCGACATTGGGTATACGCTCAAACTGTTTGTCCGGCGGATAGGAATGCTTGCCATAAGGTGCCAGGCTCAAGATCGCAGGATATTTTCCAGGCTTCGCTGGCCGGAACACATTGGTCATAAGCCTGATGCCATCCCGCATCTCGGCGGCAACGTCTTCCTCGAAAACGATCTGCGCCTCTTTATCGACGCCGTATGTATTCCAGGTCCGGGTTTCTGAAACGGAGAATGTCTTGACTTTAGTTTCCGGAATCATTTTGTGCCTCCCTGTTTTGGGAAGTCTAAAACAAAAATATGGATTTGCACCCTGTTCCTGGAGTGTCGCGCTACTTTGTTGCACCGCGTGACAACAACATGACCACGGGGATCGAGGCCAAAGCCCCAATCATAATCAGATAGAAATCATTAAAGAAGCCAATCGACATAGCCTGCCGGGTTATCTCGGCATCAAGAAGCCGCAACCCGTCAACGGAATACAGGCTCCACTGTTCAGGAAGCCATGGCTCCTGCATTGCTTCTGAATAGGGGTTGGCGCGCTCTGACATATGGGCATGCGCCGTTGATTGCGATCGCGACAGAATACTGATGACAACCGAGACGCCGATGCCGCTGCCGTAATTTCGAAACAGGCTAGTAAAGGTCGACGCTTCCGTTCTCAAATGCGATGGCAAAGTCCAGAACGAGACCGCTGTCAGCGGCACCCAGATCGCTCCAATACCAATGCCATTGAAGAATGCCGCTATAATGAAATCCCAAAGACCGACATCGACCGTAAAGTTGGATAAACGCCAGGCCGAAAACGCCACACAGCAAAAGCCAAAGATAATTACGCCTCTGGGATCGAACTTATTAGACAAACGCCCGGCAACCACCAAACCGATCAGCGTTCCGAGACCGCGCGGCATCATCACCATTGCTGCTAGCAGAATGGGGAACTCCCGCAAATTTTGCAGAAACAGCGGCATGATGACGTTCATCGAAAGAACGAGAAAACCAAGCATGAACTGGAACAGAATTCCCAGCATCAGGTTACGATCACGGAATATCCCACGGCTGATAAACGGGTTTTCCGTGATCAGACTATGGACGATGAACAAGTAAAGCCCGAGGACGACACAGCTTGTCGTGATGATGATGTAGTTGGACTGGAACCAACCTTCGATTTCCCCTCGATCCAGCGTCAACTGAAGCGACGCCAACGCAAGGACAAGGAACAAATATCCCATTAGATCGAAGGGCTTTTTGCGGTCGGTCGCTGTCTCCTTTACAGAGAAAACCGCGCCGAAGACACCAAGAATGGCAAAAGGCGTCGAGCAGTAAAACACCCAGCGCCAACTGAACTCATCGGTGAGCCAACCGCCAACGACCGGCCCCATCACCGGCGCGAACATGACGCCAGCCCCCCAGATCGCCAGAGCCTGACCATGCCGTTCCCGGGGATAGGAATCCAGCATCAGCGCTTGTGAAATCGGTACAATGGGCGCGGAACACATCCCCTGCAGCCCGCGAAAGAACATGATCTCCGGTATAGACTCTGCATTGCCGGACATCAGGGAACAAAAGGCAAAACCGGTGAGCGCCCCGATAAACAACCTTTTACGGCCAATGCGTGCGGCCAGCCAACCAGTTGCTGCCATCGTCGTGGCCTGCATCATGAAATAGGTCGTCACCACCCACGACACCTGGTCCTGGTTGGCAGACAGGCCACCCTGCATATGGGGCAGCGCGATAGCAGCGATATTAATGTCGAGCACGATAACCGTTGTCGCCATCATGGCGGTTGCGGTTATCAGTGGCCGGTTTATCCCGGCAAACTTATCTGCTTCCTGAGAAATGGACGCCATTGCGTCGGCCGATCAATCGCCGTTGCCGATACGGGCAAATGCTGAGTTGATAACACCCGCCAAGGTACGCTCTCGTTCGGTATCGATAACAACTGAAACAGTCATTCCGGCGCGCAGGGACGGAGCTTTGCCCTTATTATCCAGTTCAATCCGAACCGGCACTCGTTGAACTACCTTTACCCAATTGCCGCTGGCATTCTGCGGCGGCAAAACGGACAATTCGCCACCGGTTGAGGGGCTAATGGAACTAACGGTCGCCTGAAATTCAACGTCCGGGTAGGCATCAACCGTAAGGCTAACCTTTTGCCCAGGACGTACATAGGTAAGTTGGGTCTCTTTTAAATTTGCTTCAACCCAGGTTTCACTGGATTGAATAATCGGGATGACCGCTCTTCCCTCTTCAACATATTCGCCGGTCTGCAATGAGACTCTGCCAACAACACCATCAGCTGGTGCTCGAATTTGTGTCCGCCGCAGATTGAGCGCCGCGCTGTGCAATTTTGCTTCGGCTTCGAGATACATCGGGTGCTGCGTTAACGGAATGTCGTGTTTCCCACCCAACCGGGCCAGGACCTGTAATATTTTTTGTTCCAGCGTTCGCGCAAACTGACGTGCCTTTGTCAGATTACGTTCCGCTTCGTCATAGCGCGCACGAGAGGCAACGCCCCGTGCCGAAAGTTTGCGCTGCCGATCAAACACACGTTTAAAATAGGAAACTTCCTGGCGGGCATCGGCGCGTTCAGCAATCGCCTGCCGATATTCTGCCCGTAAAGCCTGTAGTGTGTTGCGAATTCCCGCCAACTCCGCCTCAGCCTTGGCGACATTGATCCGGTGAGGTTCGGGATCTAAGGTAAATAAAAGATCACCGCGTTTAACCCGGTCATTTTCCTTCACTGAAACACGAATGGCCCGACCATCAATATCCGCGCTCACCGCCAAATGATGCGCTTTAACATAGGCATTCTCGGTCGTCACATAGCGCGTGCTTTTGACCCAATAATGTCCACCAACAATAATGGCAACGATTGGCACGATGCCCAGCAGACACAGCCGCAACAGGATTTTTGACCTGAACCGCATTGCCCTACTCCGCTCCACCGTCAGAATTCAGCAGCTCCGTCAGGTTGGATTTAACCTGCAACAATGCCGCATTTAACTGGTCAGCCTCTTTCCTGCTTAAGCCGGCGATAGCAGCATCCAGCACATCATTAGCCAGCGAAAACATTTCATTCAAAACGGGCCCAGCCCGCTTCGTCAGAAACACCCGTTTAGTACGAGCATCATTTTCGTCTGGGCACCGCTCTACCCACTCTTTCTCTTCAAGTCGTTCAATTAATTTCCCCAATGTCGGCTTTTCAATCTCCAGCTCAGCTGCCAACTCAGTCTGCGTACAGCCTTCGATACGGCTGATCCGCGCCAATACGCGCCACTGTGCGCGGGTCAGCCCCAACGGCTCTACCCGGCGGTCATAAACCGTTCGCAACATGCGCGACACATCGCCAATCAAATAGCCAACATGGTCGGGCGGCTCCCGAAAACTCATCGCAAATTCCCTATTCTCCAATCTGATTGATAATTAATAAGCTAGATTATAATAAGCAAGCTAATAATAAGGTAGCTAACAAAGATAACTCAATTCTGACATCGCTCTTTTGACGCCCTCTTAGTCTAGGTTCAGTATGTTAAATCCGAGTATGAGAGACCGATAACCCTATCAAAGGATGCCTTACTCATGATCATGAAACCCGCCCTTACGCTGGATGATGCCAAGAAACTCCTTGCCGCTGCCGAAGAAGAAGCAACTCGTCAGGGCTGGGAAGTAGTGATCTCCGTTCTCAATGACGGCGGCAGGATCATTGCCCTCCATCGGATGGATGGCGCCCGCCCCGGCAATGACGACATTTCGCTCGGTAAAGCCAATACCGCTGCTATGACCGCTCGACCCAGCGGCGTCTGGGAACGCTGGATCCAGAACGACCACAAAGCCTACGCAACATTTGGCCTGCTGGCTGCAGCGGGAGGTGTGCCAATCATCGTCGATGGTCATCTCGTCGGCGCAATGGGCGTCTCCGGCGTCAAAGCCGTCCAGGACGAACAAATCGCCTTACATGCAATCAACACCGTATTCCCGGAAGCCGCAAAAGCGCGTGTTGACGAAGAAAGCGATTAGAACCTGATCGCAATTTAGCTAGAGAAAACAAATGGCCGAACCCGGCAGCAGCGCTGTATTTCGAACCCTGCAGATTCCCAATTTTCGGAATTACATGGCGGGGAACCTGTTTTCGCAGGCTGGTATGTGGGTGCAACGCATCGCCGTCGGCTGGTTGACCTGGGAATTGACAAAGAACCCGACATGGCTTGGTGCGATGGCGATGGCAGATTTCTTTCCAAATGTCATTATGGCACCCCTCGCAGGTGCCCTCGCTGACCGGATGGACCGATTGCGGGCGGTCCGGATATACGTAACCATTTCAGCCTTTATATCATCGGCTATTGTCTGGCTGACCGTCACCGACCAAATCACGGTTTATTTGCTGTTAGCGCTCGTCCTGATGAATGGCATCACGATGTCGTTCAATTACCCAGTGCGACTATCCCTTATACAATCCCTTGTTGGCCGAGAGGCATTAACCTCTGCCGTCAGTATCAGTGCGATCGTTTTTAATATCGCCCGTATCGGTGGTCCTGCTTTCGCGGGGCCTGCTATAGCGCTCTGGGGTGTGGGTCCAGTTCTGACCTTTACGGTCGTCGCTGACTTTATCTTTGTCTTTACGCTGTACAGGGTGCAACTTCTAAACAGCGCGACAAAAAAAGCGAAAGAAGCTACCACCCTAGGTACAGAAATTCTGGATGGCTTTCGCTATGCCTTCAGACACCCTGGCATTGGTCCACTGCTAATCATCCTTGTTATGATGGCTATTTTTGGTCGACCTTTTATCGAATTACTCCCGGGATTTGCCGATAAAATCTTTGGCCGCGGTGTCGATGGCTTTGCATGGCTTACATCAATTCTCGGCGTCGGTTCATTCATCGGCAGTATTTCTTTAGCAAAACGCGACGGCGTTCAGGGTCTTACGCGAATCCTGATTTTTAATACGCTGGTGCTATCTCTCGCCGTCATCGGCTTCGCCGCGACTACCAATTTTTGGATCGCGATGTTCTTCACTGCCATCGTTGGGTACGCCATTGTAGCCATTGGCGTTATCGAACAGACTCTGATCCAGGTAGCGGTCGATGACTCAATGCGCGGCCGCATGCTCAGTTTTTATACGCTCATCGCTCGCGGGTGCCCTTCTATCGGCGCACTCCTTATGGGTTGGCTTTCATCGTTTTACGGGTTACAGCCGCCGATTATCGCCGGCGCAGTGATCTGTATCGGCATCTGGGCCTGGTCACGAAAAAAGCTAAAGATGCTGGAAGAGTCTCTGGAAAGTTTTCCAGATGAAAAAAGTCAAAATTAACAGGAATTATCCAACCCCATCGCGTTTTTGATATCGTCAAAACTGTAACCTCGGCGTTGCAGCCACGAGATATCACGCCGTTCCGTAGTCTCATCCATACGCCCAGTCCGAAACGGTCCTCTTTTCGCCCGTTGAAGAGCTGAAAGCGCCATCGCCGCACCACTCTCCGACACATCAAAGCCATCAGTGGCAATATCGGGCAAGGCATCTTCAAGCGCAGCTCCAAGTTGCTGCCCAACCTTTTCGCCATCGACCATGGAGGAACGCGACGCCAAATAAACCGCGCGGTTAGTTGAATAACCAGAGCGCAAGGCGGAGCGCAACTTCGCCGAGGCCGCCTCCTTATCATTGACATAGCCTGCAGCCGCCATCTTCTCGACCACAGGCGGGATCATGTCGAACATCTCCTGACGATCGTCACTGTCTTTGACTTCGCGATAAATTCTTTGTGTCAAATAATCAGCCAGTTTGTTTTCGGAAACGACATAGCGCTGGCAGTAATAAAGAGCGATATTCTGCAGCCGTTTGGCCGTCATCTTACGGGGCTTTTTGGGCCCTTTTCGCTTAGCGTTTATTTCGAAACCGTCAGTCACCACCGGTTTCGCGCAGGGTAGCTTCAAGAAGTTCCAGAGCGGCTGACGCGAACTGCCACATATTCGGCTCGCGCTCATCACTTTCGGTTTCAATCGTAATGGCAATTTCAATGGCACCAGCAATGGCCACACAACAATGTCCAGCGGCATCGCCATAACGGTTACCCTCCGGGCCGCTTGCCCCGGTTTCACACAGAGCCCAGTCCGTACCTAGTTTCTCACGCATTTGCCGAGCCATGATTAACGCATATTCTTCATTGGCCCCATTCATCGTCGCAATTTCTTCCGACACACCCATCAATTTGCGTCGTGCATCCCGGGTATAGATCACACCGCCGCCCACAAAATAATTTGAGGCCCCTGGAATTGAAAGCAGCGCTGCCGAGATTAATCCCCCCGACGACGATTCCGCGACAGAGACCGTACATTTGCGTTGTTTAAGCAGGGCCGCGACGGAGCCTGCCATTGCACTGAGTTCCATCAAGTGTCTTATCCTCTCATTGTGTTGCGATACATCTTGCCCGGTTTAGCGCGTTGGGGCTACGCTTTGATGCTCAGATGCTGCAAATTTTGAGGCTAGGTATGAAAGCAAAGCCTTTTTTGAAAGCTCTCTCGATCCCGTTGGTGACCATTCTGATCAGCCAACCAGTATGGTCAAAACAGGCCGTCGATCTCGAACTGGTTATGGCAACTGATGTTTCCCGCAGCATCGACCAGGATGAAGCACGCCTGCAGCGTCAGGGCATTGCAGATGCTTTTCGCAGCAAGGAAATCATCAAGGCAATTTCATCAGGATTCCTGCGCCGTATTGCAGTCGCCTATGTCGATTACTCCAGTGAGTTTCACAACAAGATCGTTATCAACTGGCGTATTCTACACGACGCCAAGACCGCGAACACCTTTGCTGATGAACTCTTGCGGGCACCACCAACCTTTGGCCGCAGAACTTCCATCAGTGATGCGCTGGAACTCGCCGTAAAGATGATCGAGACCAATGATATCGAAGGCACCAGACGGGTTATTGATGTCTCCGGTGACGGCCCCAATAACTGGGGTGGCCAGGTTGATCATGTTCGTAACGCTGTCATCAAGAAGAGGATCACCATCAACGGGCTACCAATCATGAATGACCGTGGTCGATTTATGAGCCGGTACTATCTGCCTGATCTCGACAAATATTATCTTGGCTGTGTCATTGGCGGCCCCGGCGCCTTTATGGTTGTTGCGAATAACTTCAGAGACTTTGCCCGTGCCGTTCGACGGAAGCTGATTCTTGAGATTGCCGCAAAACCAGCGCGTATTGTTCCCGCATCTTTTCTGGCCCAACGCCGTTTTGGGACGCAGCGTCCGACATACGAAAAAGGCTGTGATATCGGCGAAAAGATGCGGGCGCTTCCCTGGGACGACGATACATGACTACTTCTCAGTCGAGCGGCAACAGCGGTTCTTTTCCTGGATGCAACTGGATATCAAACGCATTGAGCAACGTACCGGTTGCCGCATAGCTCCCGATAACCGACACAATATCAACCAGCATCTTGGTGCCAAAAATGCGCTGCGCCGCGGCAAAAGTCTCGGAAGTTAAACTTCGGTCGCCGATAAGCTGTCGCCCTAATTCAATGGCGATCCTATCGGTTTCTTCGAGCTCATCGATTGGTTTGCGGAATTTTATCAAATCGACAATTTTCTGCGAGATGCCAACCTTTAAGGCGGCTGGCTCATGGGCGGTCCATTCGAACTGGTGATTTAGCTCCCGGGCTGTCGCCAGGATCACCAATTCACGAAC
>CALIBP010000304.1 GCA_938048165.1 uncultured Alphaproteobacteria bacterium
CTGACGGGTAACGTAGGTTAAGGGGACCGGTGTATTATTGGGGCGCGTGATTTGTGTCCGAACGAGTATCGTCCGGCGCGGACCGTTGTTTACTGAGAGTGTTTTAAAACTTTCCCCGGAGAAATCAGAGAACCGGTCTGCATAGGTCGCGACGCTAAAGCGCGCAAATGCCGTTTTAAGTGCTGTCTGTTGGTTGGCTGTTGCCGCACGCCAGTGCTTTCCACTCGCGAGGGCAATCATCAGTTTAAAGTCAAAGCTATTTTCTACTGACGGTTTAAGAAGTTTAAAGCGTTCCTCAACACCAACTGTTTTCGCCTGTTTCATCACATTGAGTAGGGCAGCATGAAATGTTTCGACTTTGTTCTGCGAATTTGTCGGATTTTGTGCGCTAGCAGGAAATGCCGTGGCCAAGCATATCGCTATTCCGGCAAAAATTATTGAATATCTGGTCACGGGCCTGTTGCTCCAAATTGGAGGTTAAACTTGACTATATCTATGCAGCGGGGAAGTTCGGTGCAATCCTTGTCCTGCTAACCTATTATTTTAAAAACATTTCTTAATATATTTTAATGATAATCGTTAATCGATTCTATTGCCTTCGGGTGATAGATTTTTTAGAATGTGGTTCAATTGGAGGGGGAAGAGTTCGTGCGCGACGTTGGTCTGTCGCGGGTTAAGAAATTTAAAATGGCTATCCTATTGAAAAAGCTTAATAAAGAAGTTTCTTTTACAGCGGTTATTGGCGTTTCCCTGGCTCTTCTTTCGATTCCGGCTTCGGTTGCTGCGAAAGATGCTGGGCGGAATTTGGACGTCATCCCGCATGCCATTGAAGAATCCCAGGATACGCGTGACTTTGGCCTTGCTTCTCAGTTGGCCCAAAATATTGAGAAAAAAGATGTTTCTCAGGTCGCCAAAGCCGATGAACTAGCGCAGGCGGCGGCAGACGTAAATGACCCCCTCGAGCCCGTTAACCGGATTATTTTTCAGTTTAATGAGTTTCTACAAGGTCTGATTTTGCGGCCTTTGGCAGAGCTCTACGTTCTGATCCTGCCGGATGAAGGTCAGGAAGCTGTTGGTAATTTTCTCGACAACTTGAGATCTCCCGTTGTGCTGGCCAACGATCTGTTGCAAGGCGAAATGAAACGCGCCTGGATTACGACCAAACGTTTGGCGATTAACAGCACTGTCGGTCTCGGCGGTACGATGGACGTTGCCGATAAATGGGGCATCAAGCCTCACTCCGAAGATTTGGGTCAGACATTCGCCGTGTGGGGTGTTCCCGACGGGTTTTACTTGGTGCTACCAATCTTTGGTCCGTCCAATCCACGGGATGCGGTTGGCAAGTTTTTGGATTCCTATCTCGACCCGGTTTCTCACTGGCTTGACAACACTCACCGTGATGACTGGTCAACCGCTCGAACGGTTGTCGGTGGTGTGGATGAGTTCGCTGGCGTGATGGATGATCTGCAAAAGCTCAAGGAGACCTCTATCGACTATTACGCGGCTCTCCGGAGTATCTCGCGGCAAAAACGTAACGCAGAAATTCGTAATGGTGCGCCTAGTGATGCCCCGTTGCCGGATTTGAAATACGATTTTAATGCTGATTTAACGACGAAATAATGATTAAAGCGCTTTTAGGGCGCCCAATAAGCCGCGGCTGAGAAATCAGCCGCGGCTTTTATTTGACTTTTTGAAAATCATACAGACATTGGTCCTATCATCAGGACCTTAAAAGTGAGCTCGCAAAATGTTTATTCAAACCGAAGCAACCGATAATGCAAACGTTATGAAATTCCTGCCGGGGCAGGAGGTTTTTGCAGGTGGTCCGATTACATATGAAAGCCTGGATGCCGCTGCACAGTCACCTCTGGCGCGTCGGCTGTTTGGTGTCGCTGACGTTCAAAAGGTTGAGATTGGCACTGACAGTGTGGCGATTACAAAATCAGATAATGCGGACTGGCTGCATCTGAAGCCTGCTGTTCTCGGAGCGATCATGGATCATTTTGTCACCGGCGATGCCGCTGTAACTGAGAGTGCTGACCTGTCGGCGGATGAGGTCGATATCAAGGGGCTCGAGCTTGACGAAAGTGATCCCATTGTTGCGGAGATCAAAGAGCTTATTGAAACACGCATTCGGCCCGCCGCGACCCAAGGCGGTGGTGATATTAAACTTCGTGGTTACAAAGAAGGCGTTGTTTATATCGAGTTTGTCGGCGGTGCGGCGCAGATGCAAAGCGGCGTCGAGAATATGCTACGGCATTATATTCCTGAAGTTGAACGTGTCGCCGACTGGCGAGATGCTATTCCGAAACCCGGTCTCGACACGGATGAAGGACGCGCTATCCAGGAAGTTTTAGAGACCCGGATTAACCCCTCAGTCGCTGGCCATGGCGGCCACATCTCATTGATTGATGTTGATGGCGCCCGGGCCTATATCCGTATGGAAGGTGGCTGTCAGGGCTGTGGCATGGCGAATGTCACGCTGAAAGAAGGCGTAGCCGTAGAGATCCAGAAGGTTGTTCCGACGATAAGGGAAGTGCTCGACGTTACCGACCATGCCGGTGGATCAAACCCCTATTATCAGGCCTAAGTCGCTGCTTCTTTCTCGGCGGTGATCCTGGCGACAGGCTTGTCATCGATGGGCCAGTGCAGCAGCGCCGCTACAAATCCCGCAACGATGATCATGTACCAGGCGTAGTCGTAGCTACCGGTTTGTGTCCGAATAATGCCGCCGAGCCACACACTCGTGAAGCTACCAAGCTGGTGGCTTAGGAAGACAACGCCGTAGAGCGTTGCCAGGTATCTCGGGCCAAAGACTTGCGCGACGATACCAGAGGTTAGCGGCACTGTGGCGAGCCACAGGAAGCCCACCGAGCAGGCGAAGATAATGACCGAAACCTTGCTGACCGGGACAATAAAGAAAATCAGGAAAATAACGGATCGCGCCATATAGAGGTTTGCGAGCAGGTATTTTTTGCGGACTTTGTCTCCAATGACACCGGCCGTCTGAGTACCGAACATATTGAACAGTCCGATGAGCGCAATGGCGGTTGCTGCCATAGCCCCACCAACGACGGTGCCGTTCAGGTAGTTTTCCAAATGGTTGTTGATAAATTGAACCTGAAAACCGCAGACATAAAATCCCATAACGAGGAGCCAGAAACCCTTATGGGTGGCGGCTTCCTTGATGGCTTCGCCGAGACTTTGCTTGTCTTTCTTGTTCAGGGTGTTGCTGGCGGCATGGGAAATGCACAGGGTCAGCGGCACGACCATAAGGGCCATGGTTGCCAGTACGATGGTCGCAAATACCCAGCCCTCCTGGCCGATCATCCAGTTGCTGAGGGGCACAATGAGCATCTGTCCGGCGGTGCCACCGGATACAACAACGGCAAGCCAGAATGTCCGCCTTTCTTCAGGGGCTACACGCCCGACGATGGAGAGCAGCATCGGCAACGCGATACCACTCGATCCAATCCCCATCAGAAATCCGATACTGAGAACGAGACCCGCTTCGGACGTCGATTGTGACATCATGAAAAGACCGAAGGCGTAAATCAGGCCCGAAGTCATTAGAACCTTGATCGGCCCCCAGCGGTCGGCGATAGCACCAACAAAAGGTGCTGCGCAGCCATAGATCAAGACCTGTATGGCTGTGGCAAAGGACATCGGTTCAAAGTTCTGGACCAGGACTCCTTGCGCGTTCGTTGTCATAAAGCCGAGCGATTCCGTAATCGGGCGCAGGAACATACCGAGGCTTTGCCGCCCGCCATAAGCAAACAGTACAATGCCAACTGCAGAAATCAGCACGAAAAGAGGGCTGCGCCAGAACGCCTTCGTCATTTTGTCTCTCCGGAAAATGGTCCAGCAGTCTATGCCGTTTGGGCGAGTCTTTCTACTGGGCGCTCATTGATCGGTAGATGGAACAGGGCAGCCAACATGCCACCGAAAATGATCACCCACCACCACACGTCGTATGAACCTGTAAGGTCGTAAACCACTCCCCCACCATAGGTGCTTAGTGCTCCGCCAATTTGATGACTCAGAAAGGCGATAGCATAGAGCGTTGCCATATAACGTGGTCCAAAGAATCCGGCGATGAGGCCAGCCGTCAACGGCACTGTTGCAAGCCACAGAAACCCGATACACCCGGCAAATATATAAACTGACATCTGGCTTATAGGGGCAAGGAAAAATGCAAGCATAACCAAAGAGCGCCCAATATACAGACCAGCAAGCAGGTTCTTTTTCTTGTACTTGCTTCCAAGCATGCCGGCGACTGCGGTTCCAATCATATTTGTTAGACCGATTAGAGCGATGGCATGTGCACCTAAAATCGCTCCGGTTTCAGTTTCTTTGAGATAGTTGGGTAGATGGGTAACAACGAACTGGACCTGAAATCCGCAGGTGAAGAAACCAAGGCAGAGATAAATAAAGCTCTTGTGACCGCGGGCTTCGTTGAGGGCTTGTCCAAGAGTCTGGGTGTCCTTTTTTTGGTCAAGAGCTTTCCCACTGGTTTTTCCAGCGATAATCGACATGGGTACGATGGCAAAAATAAAGGCTGAGAGAATGATGATCGCATCCGTCCAGTCCATACGTTCCAACAAATAGCCGTTGAGCGGAACCAGGAACATTTGCCCACCAGTGCCGCCCGCTGAGACAATGCCTAACCAAAGGCTGCGCCTGTTCTCAGGCGCGACGCGGCCAACAATCGATAGGATCATGGGTTGACCACAACCAGCAGCAGCGAGACCACTGATTACACCAACGCTAAGTGTTAGGTCCGTTGTCGTCGCAGCGTGGCCTAGCAGAAACATACCCGCGGCGTAAAGCGCTCCACCCATAACTAGCATTTTTACTGGGCCAATCCACTTGTCAGCGATAGCTGAAACGAAAGGCACACTTAGTCCGACAATCAATGTCTGGAGACTTACGGCGAAGGAGAACGGCTCCACACGCCCACCACTGATCGAGTCACTAATCGGTATCAGGAACAGACCGAAACTCTGCCGCGTCCCATAGGAAATCATAATGATCAGGGTGCAAAGAATAAGTACCAGATAGGGACGGCTTTTCCAGGGGATACTTAGCATCAGAAACTCTCAGCTACGAATTTTGCACACGACGAAAAATTCACGTCGCTGCTGGTGAGGGGGCGTTTCGAACAACCGGGCTTTCATTAATCGGCCAGTGCATAATAGCGGCGATGAACCCGAGGATGATAGAACTCCACCAGATGACGTCGTAATTGCCTGTCAGGTCAAAGACGATGCCGCCTACCCAGATACCCAGGAAACTCCCGACCTGATGGCTGGTAAAGGCGAAACCGTACAACATGGCCATGTATTGGGTCCCAAAGATCTGCGCAACGAGTCCGCTGGTCAGTGGCACAGTGCCAAGAAACATCATTCCCGTGAAGGCTGCGAAAACAAGCGCGGAGACGTCTGTGAGTGGCAAAATGATGAAGACGATCATCGTCAGGGAGCGAATGATGTAAAGCAAAGCCAGCATTAGTTTTTTGCTGTATTTGCCGCCAAGGGTCCCCCAAATGAAGCAGCCAACGATGTTGAATAAACCGATCAGGGCGAGGGCTGTCGCAGCCGTTTCCGGACCAATGCCCGATTTATCAAGATAGTTTGGCAGGTGCGCGCCAATAAACATGGTTTGAAAGCCGCATACAAAGAAAGCCGTGACCAGGAGCACATAGCCTTTATGACCAAGGGCCTCGCGGATGGCTTCACCTGTATTTTGTTTTATGACGTTTTCTCCGTCCTGCGATTGCGGTTTGCCTGCAATCGCAGCCGTCAGCGGAACGATGGTAATCATAAGAAGAGCTAAAACAGCCAAGGCCACGGTATAGCCTGCGTCAGAAATAAAATATTGCGCGAAAGGAACGACGATAACCATGCCGGAGGAACCACCAGCACTGGCAATACCTAAGAACATGCTGCGGCGCTTCTCCGAAACACTGCGCGCAACGACGGCGAGAATAATCGGAAAACTGGTGGCGCTCATGCCGAGCCCGGTAACAAGCCCAGTCGATAGAGTGATGCCCAGCGGCGTCACCGACTCTGACATCATCCAGAGCCCCGCTGCATAAAGGATCAGGCCCGCGCTAACGACACGGCCCGCACCGAAACGATCCGCAATGTTACCCCAGAATGGTTGT
>CALIBP010000305.1 GCA_938048165.1 uncultured Alphaproteobacteria bacterium
GGGCCTGAAGAAAGCCATGGGTGACAAGCTGCTCATTGAAAACCTCGACTTCTCGCTGCCCCCCGGTGGCATCGTCGGCGTGATTGGCCCCAACGGCGCCGGTAAATCGACGCTGTTCAAAATGCTGACCGGTCAGGAACAGCCCGACGAAGGCACCGTGGAACTCGGCGACACCGTGAAACTGTCCTATGTGGACCAGTCGCGTGATGACCTGAATGACAATGACACCGTTTGGGAAGCCATTTCCGGCGGGGCCGAGATCATCGAACTGGGCGACGCGCAGGTGAACTCCCGCGCCTATTGTTCCAGCTTCAACTTCAAGGGCGGCGATCAGCAGAAGAAGTTGAACCTGCTGTCAGGTGGTGAACGCAACCGCGTCCACATGGCACGTCTGTTGAAAGAGGGCGGCAACGTGCTCCTCCTCGACGAACCGACAAACGACTTGGACGTCGAAACCCTCCGCGCGCTCGAAGACGCGCTGGTTGATTTTGCCGGCTGCGCCGTCGTCATCTCGCACGACCGCTTCTTCCTTGACCGTATCTGTACCCACATCTTGGCCTTCGAGGGCGACGCCCATGTGGAGTGGTTCGAAGGCAACTTCGAGGATTACGAAGAGGACAAGAAGCGCAGGCTGGGACCGGATGCACTGGAGCCCAAACGCTTGAAGCATAAGAAGTTTACGAGGTAAGAGAGCGGCCCCTTCGGGGGCCTTTTTTTGTTGACTGCAGCTGAAACTTTTGCGTTTGTGTGCGAGGTAATTTTGCCACCTTAGATTCTACTTATTGAGGAGCTACAAGTGGAGAACAACTCTTTTGGATCTGACTTTTGGGACGACTTGGCGGGAGCTAGAAAAGTAGATCAAGTTGAAAAATTTGCCATCGCTCTACTGAAATCTGTTTCAAACAACAAAGGAATGTCAGGCAAAGACATTTTCAAGCAGTTCCAAAATACATCCCCTTCTAGCCTGCATATCTTGGAGAGAACATTTAGGCAGTACCTATCCAATCTCAGCGGCTCATCCGAAAGTGAGATTGAAAAAGTTCAAGGAAAGAAGCTCTACCAAATCCGTGAAAAAGACAGTGATCTCAACGCGGAAACTGAAGTCCATCAAACCGAACCGGAAACCGCTGAAACTCAAGAAACAAAGAGAAAGTACGTTCAGCGGGAAAAGGCCATGTATGAAATGTTGGTAAACTGGGCTGAAACCCACGGATACCAATCTAGTGATATTTCTCAGAATACTAAGAACGGGAAATGGGGCAATCCAGATGTCTTGGGTGTCAGCCTAAAAAAAACCATTTCAGGTCACCACATCGACTTGCTTTCAATCGAAGCTAAACCGGACAACTCGCAATGGCGACAATTCTTCTTTGAAGCCGTTTCACACCGCCGATTTTGCGACCGAGTATACTTCTGTTATGCAGCTGAAAAGAGCACCAAACCTTTAGACGCTGATTTCCGGTACTATTCAGAACTGTTCAAAGTCGGCATCCTCGTCATGCAGTTTGAAAAGGATGCACTGAAGGCATTTCACGAAACTGGGACCATCGAAAACCCGGAAGAAGTCGATATTACAGAAGCTTTACCGGCACCAAAAAATCACCCGCCAGAAGAGCTTAAATATCAGTTCCTGTCCAATCTTGGCCTCAATGATGTCCCGGAGATATGTAGATTTGGTAGCGATTCAAGCAAGTAGATTTCGTACTAACTAACGGCAATGGTGATAATAGAGTGAGCTGCTCACATCTTTTTTGTCGTACATCAAGTCCTAGTGAATACAGCGCCTGACCCTGGGTGGGCGGAACGCCCTGTCACGCCGAAGGCGTGCCTCCGGCACGACGGGGAGGGTCATCTCTCGGC
The DNA here is from genome assembly GCA_938048165.1 of uncultured Alphaproteobacteria bacterium. GTDB lineage: Bacteria > Pseudomonadota > Alphaproteobacteria > MPNO01 > UBA2964 > UBA2964. The sequence continues at coordinate 1,861 of CALIBP010000305.1, forward strand.
GATTGCAAGCAATCACCTGCCGATCAGCGGGGCGTTGTCTGGCCTATCGGTCGGACGGTTTGCTGTCAGCACCTCCCCCAAAACTAGCCACATCCCCAACCCCTTGCTAAGCTTCCCCTATTAAGAAGAGGGGAAATATTATGAAAAGAAGGGTATTTCTGGCGCTGACGGGCGCTGGGGTTTTGACGGCATGTGCACGTCCGGGAGTGCTCGGGTTGGCGCCGAACACGACGCTGATCATCGTGCGGCATGGGGATCGGACCGGGGAAAATCTGAATGCCACCGGGCGCGCGCGGGCGCAGGCTTTGGTGGGGGCGCTGGACGGGATCCATATTGACGCGATCTACGCCCCCAGCGTGCAGCGCAATGTGGACACGGCCCAGCCTCTGGCCACGGATCGCGGTTTGCCCATCGACCGGCTGCCCGCCAACGGTATGGCCGAGCGGTTGATCACCGCGTCCGCCGGAAAAACCGTGGTCTGGGTCGGCAACAAGGGCAATCTGCGCGAGATTTGGGAGGCCCTCGGCGCAGGCGGAGAGCCACCCTTGAACTACGGCGACCTGTTCATCGTGACGGCCAATCGTTTCGGCATGCTACAGGTGGACCGCAGACAGCACGGGCCAGTGGTTTAGTCTTTCTTCACGGGTACCGGGTTGCCGTCATCATCCAGTGAGACGAAGACGAACACGCCCTCGGTCACCTTGTGCTTGGACCGGCCACGATCACGTTCCGACCACGCCTCGAGCGTCACAGACATTGAGGTGGTTCCAACCCGTGTGACCTCGCCATACAGGCACAGCACATCGCCCACTTTGACCGGCGAGATGAACTTCATCGCGTCCACCGCCACGGTGGCCACGCGCCCGCCGGCGTATTCCGCAGCCAGCACACCGCCCGCGATGTCCATCTGGGACAGCACCCAGCCGCCGAAGATGTCTCCGGCCACGTTGGTGTCCTTGGGCATGGCAAGCGTGCGCAGGATGATGTTGCCTTCGGGGGCGTCAGTATTCGACATTGGGGGG
>CALIBP010000306.1 GCA_938048165.1 uncultured Alphaproteobacteria bacterium
CCGGCAATAACATGATGATTGGTTACGACGTGACCGGCGTGATCCCAGATAAAGCCAGACCCCGCTCCAGAGCCCTCGCCTTGTCCCCCGCCAGCCGAACCACCCTGTGTAAAAATGTAAACAACAGAAGGAGCCGTTGTCTCAAACAGCTTGATCGTGCTTTGTTCAAGGTCCGTCAGAGATCCACGCGGCGTAACGGCACGCGGTTCATCCCCCGTCAGGATTACATTTCGGATGAACTCATCGGCGACAAATACCGTCGCGACGAGCAGAAACCAAATAACTGCATAGCGGGTAAATTTATTTTTCATCATCCAACTCAATAATCTTCATGCTCAGAATTTAGCCCAAACCTCGCGTTGAAAACACTCCGAACCCGAATTGTAAACACAGCGCACCCCTTGACGGGATAGCGCTCGCTTCCAACAATAATGCGAACAAATCCAGACAGGGAGAATTCGAATGGGACAGCTTGACGGAAGAACGGTCATCGTCACAGGCGCAGCACAGGGTATTGGCGCTGCCTATGCCCGCGGCCTGGCGGAAGAAGGGGCAAACGTTGTGGTCAATGATGTCCTGGACCCATCTCCCCTTGTTGATGAGATCACCGGCAAAGGCGGCAATGCGACCGGCATTATCGCCAACGTCACAAACGAAAACCAAATCGCCGATATGGTTTCACAGACGGTCGACAAATATGGCCGTATCGACGGGCTGATCAACAATGCCGCCTTGTTTGGCAAGCTCGCACGCCGCCGGTTCGAAGAGATAGATATTGACGAGTTTGATGCTGTCATGCGGGTCAATATCCGTGGTGTATGGCAGGTTTCCCGCGCTGTCGTCGCCGTCATGCGCAAGCAGGAATATGGCAAAATCGTCAATATTACCTCAGGCACCGTATTTAAGGGCACCCCGATGCAGCTGCACTATGTCACCTCCAAAGGCGCGATTGTCGCGCTGAGCCGGGCGATGGCGCGTGAGGTCGGTGAGGATAATATCTGCATCAACGCTATCGCCCCCGGCCTGACTCAAAGCGAGGCGGTTATGAATGAAGGTCAGTTCTCGGAGGAACATTTCAACGCCAATATCGGTGGCCGCTGTATCAAGCGCCCGGAAGAACCCGAAGACCTGATCGGCACGGCGGTGTTTCTGCTGTCAGAGGATTCTGATTTTATTACCGGGCAGGTGCTGTGCGTCGATGGCGGATCGGTAACACACTAGGGGCAACTACAGCAAATACAGCAACAAGAGCGGCAGGGTGACGACCGACATCGCGGCGGAAATCAGCACCATGCTGGCAACTTCTTCCGGCTCGCGTTTATAGATGACAGCAAACAGGTAGTTCGATACGGCGACTGGCATGCTGCTTTGCAGAATGACGATGGCCCGAACCATACCCTCAAGCGCAAAGAATTCCGCCACGCCAAATCCGATGGCGAATCCGATAGCAAGGCGAAACAGGCCAAGCCCGATGCCACGCGGGAGAGACGAAACCTGAAACCGGCCCAACGAACAGCCCAGCGCAATGAGCTGTAGCGGGAAGGCCATACCGCCGAGCAGCTTGGTCGAGTCATACATCCATTTCGGAAGGGAAATATCCCAGTAGATCATGCCAATGGCGATCACCGCCGCCCACAGCGCTGGTTCCTGAAGCAGTTTTTTGAGATCAGCACGCCCTGACGCGATAGCCGCCCCGATGGTAAAGGTACCGACAGCGCCAAGCGTAAAATAGACCAGCGCCAGCGCCAGACCCTTTTCGCCAAAGGCGAAGAGACAGACCGGCAATCCCATACTCCCCACTAGTGGAAATATCATGGATGGCAAATAGGCCGGAAAGGACAGCTTAAAAATGCGTAGAACAATTGCCGCAATGGCCGCCGTCACCAGATATATGATGATCGCCGCCAGGGCTATCTCGGTAATCACCGAGATTTCCAGTCTGACCTTGCTGAAGGTCGCAATGATCAGACAGGGAACGGCGATCTTGTAAACAAGAGTAGAGACGAGATCAGAATTAAACTCACGACCGGAGCGAATCCAGAGAAGCCCTAATCCGGCACAAAAGAAGACCGGTAAAACGATGGCGGCGAGCTCTGCAACAATCGACATTACCGCTACCCCGCCAACACAAAGAGCATGAGAAGAGGTAATGTCAGAAGCGACATAAAGGTCGAAACCACGACAACACCCGCGACGCCAGTGGCCTGCCGGTCAAAGCGCGCTGCGAGAATATAGTTCATGACGGCCGGTGGCATCGTACATTGCAGGATCAAGACCCCGCGAGCCGCGCCCTCAAGGTCAAAGGCCCACGCCAGGCACACGCCGAGACCAAACCCAATCGCGAGGCGGGCAAACCCAAGCCAAACACTCTGTTTAAAATCTCGCACTTCGAGGCGTGACAGGGAAACACCAAGCGCTATCAACATAAGGGGGATAGACATGCCACCAATGATTTCTGCCGTGTTGGCAATCCAGCGAGGCGGCGGCATTTCTGCCGCCATAAAGAACAATGCCGCAACAATGATCCAGGGCAGCGGCGTCTTGAACATCGTCGCCAACGACCATTTCCCCGATGCAAAGGCAAAGCCAATCGTTACGTTAGCCGTCGACATTAGTGCGAAAACAGCGATTCCCAATGCCAGACCGGTATCACCGAATGCAAATAGACAAAGCGGCAATCCCATATTCCCGTTATTGGGAAACGAGAGTGCTGGCAAAAAGGCCCCAATCTCTAGCTTGAAAGCCCTTAGCAACAAGGCGCCAATCGCCAGGTTAGCCAGCATAAAGAGGCCAAATATTCCAATGATTTCGCCAAATTGGATAAGCGATACTTCGAGCTTTGTCAGGGTCGAAAATATTAGCGCCGGCACCCCGAAATTCAGGGTGAGCATACCAACGATGGTGGTATCAAATGGTCGACCAGAGCGGCCCCACAGATACCCTATCCCCGCAATGACAAAGAGCGGGGCAATAATACTGGCGATTTGAAAAACGAGATCCACGTCTTAAATACAGTGCAGATGAAAAACAAAACGCCGACAAGCCGTCGGCGCGGCGATAGTTTAGCAGAGTTGCCAAGGCGCTAACACCGGCGCTTGCATCACGTGCTATAAAGTTGTGTAGGTGAGGAGAATTCGACGAATGGGTAAAACTGGCTGGCTGATACTCGGACTCCTTGCGACCGGTCTCATCGCCCTGATTATATGGCTTTCCGGGGAAAGGCCAGGATCATTGGACCATCGTGATGATCAAATTCACCTCGTCGCCCTGCTTATGGTTCTTATCTTTGTCGGTTCAGGGTTTTTGTACCGGCTCGGCAGCACTCCGGGCAGGGTGTGGCTAAAATATGGTGCCATCTGGATTGGTCTCGGCGTTCTGCTCATAGCCGGATACAGCCTGCGCGAGGATTTTGGCAGTTTGGGGTCCCGCATGGCAGCCGAGCTAATGCCCGGGCACGCTGTTGAGACCGCACCGGGGACCGTCGTCATCAGGGCACAATCAGACGGACATTTCCATCTACGGGCCATCGTCGATGGTACAACCTTGCCCTTTCTGGTCGATACCGGTGCATCTTCGATTGTCCTGAGCCCCGGGGCGGCACAGCGCATGGGGATCGACTTAACGAAGCTCTCATTTTCAGTGACAACCCGAACGGCGAACGGCATTGGCCAGGCCGCCCGTATCCTGATCAGAGAAATTCGGGTCGGGCCAATTTCACTACGCAATATTCCGGCGCTGGTTAATAAGGCGCCAATGAGCGAATCTCTGCTGGGTATTAGTTTTCTAAGCCAGCTAAAGAGCTATGCGGTAACCGGCGAAACGCTGACACTGGTTCGATAAAGCAGCAAGCGAAAGATAAAATATGGTCAAGCTCGACAAGATCTATACACGCGGCGGAGATAAGGGCGAGACATCACTCAGCGATGGAACTCGACTCCCTAAAACATCAGCGCGAATAGCTGCAATCGGTGATGTCGACGAAGCCAATAGCGCTATCGGGCTGGCCCGTGCCGAACTCCCCGACGACCATGCGCTGGCTGATATTCTCGCCCGCATCCAAAATGATCTATTTGATCTTGGTGCTGATCTCGCCGCGCCAGGTGATGACGCGACAGATGGAAAATTACGGATCCAGAAACAACAGGTTGCCCGTCTTGAAACAGAGATCGATGCCCTGAACGAACCCATCGCACCGTTAACATCTTTTGTTTTGCCGGGAGGGTCGGAAGCATCCGCGCGACTTCACCTCGCCCGCGCCATCGTTCGGCGCGCCGAACGAGCCGCTACAGCGTTAGCTGAGACAGCGCCCGCAAACAAGTTCGCACTGCACTATCTGAACCGGCTATCGGATTTACTGTTTGTCGCGGCGCGTGCGGAAAATAATGGCGGGAAATCCGATGTTTTATGGGTACCAGGACTAACATCAGACCGTTAGCAAGGGCCAGACTGTAGAGAAAATTATTGAATTTCCGCCATATTTTGACCTAAATCATGTGGCTTAAATTGGTAGGATGATTAATCGGTCCACGGATATTGGACGTAATCGTACAGCGTAAATATCCACACGGGGTAGCAAACATGTTCAAAATCTTATCAATCGCGCTCATTGGAGCGCTTTTCACTGTCAATGCGTTCGCCGACACCAGCGAGGGCAAACGCGCCTTTCAAAATCAAAACTATGCACTCGCTTTAAAAAAGTTATTACCGGCAGCCAACAAGGGGGATCCCGCAGCATGGTATATTTTGGGTAAGATGCATTTTGCCGGGTTGGGGGTTCAGAAGAACCCGAAAAAAGCGGTAGATCACTTCAAGAAAGCCGCCGAACTTGGGAATGTTGATGCCCAGAAAGAATATGGAGCCGCGCTGGCCCTCGGCGAAGGGGTAGAAAAAAATGACGAAGAAGGCCTTAAGTGGCTCATGATTGCCGTACAACAGGGCCATGTTGGAGCTCGGGCGTTCGCCGCCAATTATGCTAAATATTTTCCAAGGCCGGTACTTTCTGCTGCCCGTAGAGCCGCCTTCAAGTGGCGTCAGGACTTTAAGAAGAAAAGTCAATAAAACCGACAGTAACGACTATTTCCGGGATGACAGAACGACGGACAGTAAGTTGCCCGCCAAATCGTTTGCTGTTGGATAATCCGCTTTTTTTGCACTTTTAAGATAGGACTTACAGGTCACAATGGAGGCCCGCTCATAACCCGCGAGCTTCACGAGAAGTCCTTCTACCGCCGCATCCAAATCCGCAAGCGGCGCGACTTCACTGACCAACCCGATTGAGACAGCGCGGTTCACATCAATTGTGTCCGTCGAATAAACCATCCCCAGCAGCGATTTGGGCGGTATACGATCAAGATGCGCCAGCATCGCCAGTGTCGGGGGCAGGTTTGCCCGCATTTCAGGCATCGCGAAACGCGCATTATCTGCCGCAATCGACACATCTGAAATTGCCGTGATTCCACAACCCAACCCGTTTGCCAGCCCCTGTATACCGGTAATCACAGGTACCTCGGCATCCCGGATCGCTGAATAAACGCCGAGAATGGGCTCGATCAGTGCTTCGCGCATTTCCAATGCGGTGGTGGGTGCCCCTTCTGGCGCACCGTCCGGATCGCGACCCTTGCAGAAATCATCGCCAGCACCCCGGACGACCATCGCATTGATGGCAGGATCGGTTCCTGCTGCGCGAATATCTTTGGCAATGTCCACCAGCATTGGCAAGGTTAGAAGATTGCCCTTTTCGGGTCGCTCAAATGTCAACCGGGCGATTGCGCCATCCTGGGTTACTGAATATCCGTCACTCATGCTCTGTCCCGCCTCTAATAGATTGCTATTTGGATTTTCTGTCACCGGCTTCGAGAATTATCCCGTTTGCCCGGTATTTATCGAATTCGGCATCGCTTAACCCCAACACGCTCGTGAACACTTTACGGCTATGTTGTCCGAGGGCGGGGGGATAGGAATGCGGCGCTTCTTCTTCGCCCATAAATTTAATTGGGTTTCCGGCAACACGGGCCCGTTTGTCGCCACCACCCTGAAGATCGAGTACCATCTGACGATGGATGACCTGTTCATCGGACAAGGCATCGGCCAGCGTATTAACCTCGCCGACCGGCACACCGGCATCCAGCAAAGGCTGCACCCATTTCTTGGCTTCTTTGGTGGCAAAGGCCTCTTCAAGAAGCGGCCACAAAGCCTCGCGATTTTGATGACGATGCTCGTTGGTCAGAAACCTGTCATCTTCGATCAGGGTCTGCAGACCCAAGACATCGCATAGCCCCTTCCACATCCGTTCGGTATTGGCACAAATTACCAGCTCGGTGTCATTGGCGCCGGCGAAGGAACGGTAGGTAGGGATTGATTCATGGCCACGGCCCTGCCGTCCGGGCACTTCATCGGAATGCAGATAATAAGCAGCCTGATAGGTCAGAAGCGCTACCTGACAATCGAGCATCGAGATATCGACAAACTTTCCCTTGCCGGTGCGGCGGCGTTCTTCCAAGGCTGCCAGAGATCCGATCGTGGCATACATTCCTGCTGTGAGATCGCCAATCGGCATTCCCGCGCGAACAGCCGAGCGACCCACCTCACCCGTGAGGCTCATTCCGCCGGACATCGCCTGAACAATCATGTCATAGGCTGGACGTTCGCGATAAGGACCGGTTTGTCCAAATCCGCTGATCGATGCCCAGATCAGGCCCGCATTCCGCGACGATAAATCATCATAGGTCAGGCCAAGCCGGTCGAGCACACCAGGCCGAAAATTTTCCATCACGATATCGCATTTCTCGGCCAATTGTTTAACCAGAGCCAACCCCTCCGGGGCTTTCATGTCAATCGCAACCGCTTCCTTGTTGCGATTGATTGACAGGTAATAGCAGCTATCGTCACCGACAAAATGCGGTGGTAGTGTGCGTGACCAGTCCCCTGCCGGGGCCTCCAGCTTGATCACTTCGGCCCCAAGATCAGCAAAAATCTGTGTACTGAACGGACCTGCCAAAAACTGAGTCAGGTCGAGAACCTTGATCCCGTTTAGGGGGCCGGGTCGGCCCTCGTCTTGTCCATTATCGGTCATCATCCTGATTATTCTGCCGCCTGTGGTGATCGGCCTGCTTGCACAGCATCAACAATCCGCGACGGGGACACCGGAACATTCATAAAGTTTGCACCAAAAGGCTTCAGGGCGTTTTCAACCGCCGCGATGATCGAGGCGGCGGCCGGAATGGTTCCACCCTCACCGGCCCCTTTAACACCCAGCGGGTTCAGCGGTGATGGCGACTCAACATGGATGGTTTCAGCATCCAGCACGTCGCCAGCGCCAGGAATCAAATATTCGGCAAAGTTTGTCGTCAGCGGATTGGCGTCATCATCAAAAAACTGCTCTTCAAACAAGGCATTGCCAATACCATGCGCCAAACCGCCCTGCACCTGCCCATCAACAATCATCGGGTTGATCAGGTTCCCGGAATCATGGGCGATGACGTAGCGCAAAATCTCAACATGGCCGGTTTCGATATCGACCTCGACTTCAGCGATGTGGGTGCCGTTGCAATAGGCCGATTGTGACGGTGAGAAATAATGCGTTGCTTCAAGACCCGGCTCAAAACCCGGTGGCATTGCAAAGCCTGGTGACCCGGCGACAGCATGCGCAATTTCGCCAAGGGTCCGGCTCATCTCGGGGACACCGCGGACAAACGCCTTTCCATCTTCAAGCTCGATATCCTCTTCGGCCGCTTCGAGCAGATAGGCCGCGATCTTGATCGCCTTCTCTCGTACATCAAGCGATGCCATATGAACCGATGGCCCGGCATTGGCCGCGATACGGCTGGCAAAAGTGCCAACGCCATGGGCGATCTTTGTTGTATCAGCGAGATGCACTTCGACATCCGCGATATCGACACCAAACTTCTCAGCGCAAAGCTGTGCCATGGTTGTCCGGTGGCCCTGCCCCTGCGGAGCCGCACCGGTCATAAGAAAGATTTTACCCGATGGCGCGATACGAACGGTGGCCCCTTCAAAAGGCCCGAGCCCGGTGCCCTCAACATAGTTTCCGATGCCGATGCCGATATAGCGTCCTTCGGCGAGCGCCGCCTTCTGGCGTTCAGCGAAACCGGCATAGTCGATTTTTTCCAGCGCTTCGGTTTGGCAACGCGGATAATCACCACTGTCATAGATCACCGGCTTGCCGTCTCGGAAGACGAGCCCGACCTTATAAGGCATCTCCGCTGCCGGAATCAGATTTCGGGCGCGCAGTTCAGCGGGGTCGATGCCCATCTTTTCCGCCGCCTTATCCATTAACCGTTCCATCGTAAACACCGCCTGCGGGCGACCTGCGCCACGCACAGGTGTTACCTGAACTTTATTGGTTAGCGCGACAACGGTTTCCAGCTGGAAGCTTGGCAGCACATACGGACCGGGTACTGTGGTCGACGCGATCAACGGCGTCACGATACCCCAGGGCACATAGGCACCGGTGTCATGGATCATCGTGCCGCGAACGCCGAGTAGTTTGCCACCCTCATTGAAAGCCGCCTCCATGTCCCAATACTGATCGCGTTCCTGACTGGCAGAGAGAAAATGCTCCCGCCGGTCTTCAATCCATTTTATGGGTCGATCGAGTTTGCGGGCGAGAAACGGGATGACCGCTTCCTCGGCATAAAACATTGCCTTTGGCCCAAACCCACCACCGACATCCGGCGCGATCACGTCGATCTCATTCTCATTCCAGTCGAGAACCCCGATGATGTTGCGTTTCACCTGATGTGGTGCCTGGGTGGCGGACCACAACATGGTACGGCCTTCGTCTTTATCGTGCACGGCAAGGGCACCACGTCCCTCAAGAGAATGGCCACCCCCGCGATGGTGCCGGATCGATACAGAAACTGTATGAGCCGCGCTCGCAAAGGCTGCGTCCGGATCGCCATATTCATTCACGAATCGTGCCGAGATATTGTCCCGCGCCCCAACATGGCAGAGCGGTGCGCCGGGCTGAACCGCATCATGCGCATCGGACGCCGCGGGCAAAATCTCCCAATCAATCTCAACCATCGCCGCGGCGTCTTCCGCGAGATAGCGGGTATCGGCAACTACACAGGCCACGGCCTCACCGGCAAAATGCACCTCATCACGGGCCAGCAGATAGGGCATCATGGGCTGCGTAATCGCCGGGTTGGGCAAGAGCAGTAGAAGCTTGTTTTCCTGAATATCCTTGGGAAAATCAGCGAGTGTGAAAACGCCGTGTACACCCTCCATTGCCAAGGCAGCGGTGGAATCAATCTTGGAAAAACGAGCATGGGGATACGGACTGCGGATGAAAGCGGCGTGCAGCGCGCCTTCCACATGAATGTCATCGGTGTACTGCCCCTTGCCGGTCAGCAGATCCGGATCTTCCAGCCGCTTTACCGCGGCCCCAAACAGCTTTGCTCCCATAGGATTTTCTTTCTGTTGCCGTTAGCGCGCAAATAGATGGATCGAACAGACACCGTGATCAAAGCCCGACACACCACCACCGGTACAATGGGTCAGGCCGACCTTGGCACCTTCAACCTGGCGTTGGCCGCACTGACCACGCAGCTGGCGCACGATTTCAACGATCTGCGCAACACCGGTAGAGCCAATCGGGTGGCCTTTCGACAATAACCCGCCGCTGGGATTAACCGGTATCTTGCCGCCGACCGAGGTTTCGCCATCGGCCAATAGTTTTGCCGCATCACCCTTGGCGCAAAAGCCGAGCGCTTCGTAGTAAAGCAGCTCAGCAATCGCAAAGGCGTCATGGACTTCAGCGAGATCAACATCTTCTGGCCCGATTCCCGCCTCTTCATAAAGCTGCTTGGCACCGCGCAGGGTGATTTCAGGCGACGTCATATCCCGGTAACCCGTCATATATTTACCGGAGTTAATCTCCGACCCGATTACTTTAATCGGTGATGCTGAATATTGTTTGGCTTTTTCTGCCGAACAAATAACCACCGCCGCAGCACCATCTCCAGACGGGCAGCAATGAAACAGTTTCAACGGATCAGCAACCGGCCGCGAGGCCAGGACTTCTTCGCGTGTTACTTCCTTGCGGAACTGAGCATCTTCATTCCACACGCCGTGCTTACGCGCCTTGACCGAGACATCGGCAATGTCATTTTCGGTCAGACCATATTCATGCATGTAGCGCCGTGCCCGCATCGCATAGAGCGCGGGCATCACCAGACCATGCGAGACTTCCCAATCCTCTTTCTCAAGTGGCAACGTTCCGCCGCCAAACTTGGTCAGCTTCTCGACACCAATAACCAGCACCGCGTCATAGACACCGGCAGCAACACTGATCCAACCCTCGCGAAAAGCCGTCGAGCTTGAAGAACAGGCGTTCTCGATATTGATAATCGGCAGACCGGTAATGCCGAGCTTCTTCAAAATGCGCTGTCCAGCCATCATGCCGCCGAGCGCCGTGCCGCAATATGTCGCTTCGATATCGGTCTTTTTGATGCCGGCATCTTCAACCGCCTGTTTGACAGCGGGCCAGGCGATATCAGCGAGCGTTTTCTCCTGATATTTACCAAACGGCACCATACCGGCACCAACGATTGCAACATCACGCATCAGCTGTCTCCCTTTTGAACAGGGGTAAAGGCAAAACTCTCAAACGGTGCTCCGGATTCATCTGACCCAAGCGTCGCCATCCGGGTTTCGACCTCCATATCTATCTCAAGACTATCGGGATCAGCATCGACAATATGAGCGAACACCCGGACATCTTCGGGTAAATCTACATAGGCCGCGATAAAAGGCAGGGTCCAGCCTTTGGGCGCTGCATGAACCACCGACCAGGAATATAATTTCCCTTGAGTGCTGAGCTTGATCGGCGACAGGTTCTCGGACATGCATTCCGGGCAAACATCACTCGGCGGATAGGCTTTCTTTCCGCAATCGCCACACTCCGAGCCGACCAGCCGTACTGTACCGTCGGCGTCCCGCGTGACAGCGTCACCGGCGAGGTTCAGGGCTTCCTGTAATTCTTCACTCATCATCGATCTCTACTCTTTATCCGAACCGCGGGGAACATCGCGGATTGAGGTGTTTGGCGCAACATCATTTCGCCGTAACTGCGCGCTACGACGGCCATTTTCCATATAGCGGCCATCGGTGGCGCGTTTCGCCATCTCCTCCCATTCCTCTGACCAGTCGCCCAGTGAATAGCCGTGCCAGGGACTCTCCGGTTTAAGCGGCGGCAGATCGAGCTTTTCCCACAGCGCCTGGGCATTTTCCATAAACTCTTTGGTCGGCAATGCGATTGGCGGCATGTCGGATTTAAGCGTGGCATCAATCAACATGGTGCCGTCAAAGCCATCGCCACGCTCCAGTGCCGGTCCGTGGCCGCGGTCACGGTATTTGAGGATTTCAACATCCAGTGCCGGATTGGCACGATAGGCCAGCGCCCAGAAAACCGCGTCACCCTGTTCAGGGTCGATATCCTCATTTACAGCAATAACATACTTGCCACAGGCGGAATCAAAATTTGCCGTGCCGTATAATGCCCGCCATATCTCGGTCGTCGGAACCCCGCGTTCAAACACCAGAAACGCCAGCCGCCGGATGTTCGTCAGTGGTTCGTGTAACGAGACATGCTTAAGACCCTTAATGCCAAGATTATCCGTGAGATGGTTGAGGAATTTGGGTTCCATCGCCACCCGCTTGATGACGCTCGATTCCGATGGGGTGACCTGTGAAATAATCGAAGCGAGAATGGCATCCTTGCGCCGGGTAATCGCCGTCACCTCAAAAATAAAATTATATTCCTCGAGATTGATATGTCCGTGGCTTTCGCCAAACGGTGCTTCCGGCTCCAGCATCTCGGTATCAACCAGACCTTCGATGATGATCTCAGCATCTGCCGGCACCATCAGGTCAACGGTCCTGGCTTTGACCACGCGAATAGGCGCACCCACCAGCGCACCGGCGACGGCAATTTCATCAACGCCTTCACGGATTTTCTGCGGGCTGACATAGGCCAGCGCTGGTGGACAACCGACCATGATCGCCATCGGCATCTTTTCTCCGCGCGCCTTATATTTGTCCCAATGCGCATGACCACCCTGACGCAGATTGACGAACATTTTTAACCCGATGCGGTCCGGCGCTTTGATGCCCCCGCG
>CALIBP010000307.1 GCA_938048165.1 uncultured Alphaproteobacteria bacterium
CGTGCGAGCCCGTGGCCGCGGGCCCAGGGCGCGACAAAATTTGTCGTAATCGTCGCTATTCTATTTTGCGCTTCATTGTTTCGAGGCGGGCAAACCAATTGCGCCGACCCAACGGCGCGACCATCAAACCGCGCAACAAAATGCTCGCGCTCCGGAACCAGCAGCACCCCCCGCCAATACCGTTCCAGCAAATCCCTGGGGGGCGGTTTTAGCCAGCCGAACCCGCCACCATCGAGAATTGCTGATTCTGCGGCATCACATAGATCCGCAACATCACCATCAGACAACTCATCGGCCTGTTCGACAGAAAGGCTTAGCACGGGCTCATTCATCTTAACGCCGCTCCGTAGCAAGTTGCTATAATCATGGTTGCCACGTAAGAAAGTTTTTGAGAAGAGCAAGCCCTGTTGCCTGACTTTTTTCGGGATGGAACTGTGTCCCAATCATATTGTCACGACCAATGACGGCCGTGATGTCGCCGCCATAATCGGTCGTTGCCAGAACATTGCCATCATCGGAACAGTGTATCGAAAAGCTATGAACAAAATAGGCGTGCGTACCGCTCGAAACTGACTTCAGCACCGGATGATCCTCCGTCGCCACTTGCAGCTCGTTCCATCCCATATGCGGAATTTTAAGCAATTCCCCGACCGGCTCGATGGGCAGGACATCGCCGCCAATCCACCCAAGACCGGCATGCTCACCATGCTCAATGCCGCGATCTGCCATCAGCTGCATACCAACACAGATACCGAGGAACGGACGGCCGCCCGAGATGACCGCATCGTTCAACGCATCGATCATCCCGTCGAGTTTCACGAGGCCAGCAACACAATCACCAAACGCCCCAACGCCGGGCAGGACGATATAATCTGCCTTGCTGACAATAGCCGCATCACCGGTGACGGTAACCGCAGACTGTCCGGGAATTTCTGATGCCGCAAGTTCAAGTGCTTTTGCCACAGATCGTAAATTTCCCGACCCGTAATCAACCACGACAGCTTTCATAATTGTGAATCCAAATCCGAATGTTTCACGCTCTGGCGAAACCTTGAAGATCAAACCATCGGCGCAAAGCCGCATCGGGCTGGGGGGCCGCAACAACCCCTGCCAAGACATAGCCACGCTTTAGCAATGAAGCGCTGAGCCAGTCATTAGCCCCAAACCCAATCATCACATAAAAAGCCAGCCGCACGATGAGCGCCAACTCTTCGGCGGCGGCGCTCAAGACAAAAACAGCCTCCAACAAAGCGAGCCCGCTAAAAATCAGCGCAGCAACCAGCCACATGCGGTGCCATAACGCCCAAAATACCGTGAACAAAAAAGCGCAAAACGAAAACCCGTCTTTCAACAATACCGGGTCTGGGTCAGCATTTCCGGCTTCAGAGAAAACATGAACCATATAGATGCGCACGATTAACCGCCGAGCGTTCCTTTGGTCGACGGCACGGCATCTGCCGCCCGCGGATCAATTGCTGTCGCGGTCCGTAACGCCCGCGCCAAACCCTTAAAACAGGATTCCACGATATGGTGATTATTCTCACCATACAGGTTCTCAACATGCAGCGTGATCCCGGCCGCCTGCGCAAAGGCCTGAAACCATTCCTTGAACAGTTCCGTATCCATATCGCCAAGTTTAGGCTTCGAAAAATCAACCCGCCATATCAAATAAGGGCGCGCCGATATATCGAGTGCAATACGCGACAAGGTCTCATCCATCGGAATATAGGCGGAGGCAAAACGGGTTATGCCCGCGCAATCGCCCAGGGCCTCATTCACCGCCTGACCAATCGCAATGCCGGTATCTTCGGTGGTATGGTGAAAGTCGATATGCAGATCGCCTTCGGCGCGGACATACAGATCCATCAGGCTGTGCCGCGAAAGCTGCTCCAGCATATGATCAAGAAAACCTATGCCGGTTGAAACATCGTAGGCACCAGAACCATCAAGGTTTACGCGAACCTCTATCGATGTTTCCTTCGTCTTGCGGGTAACACTTCCTTCACGCATTTGGAGAATCCTTTTACTCAGCGGCGCCGTTTTAGCAGGACTGCTCGAACACGGCCAGTCTTTCGATACGATCACAATAACTGGATTGAGTGTTTTTTTATTGCGAAATTAACCAAATTTAGCCTTCCTTCCGCCCCGGGCCTCGGGGTGGCACCAACAATTGCAGACGAACACATCTGCGAGGCCCATGCGCGAGCGTATCTTAAACGACGGAGAATTCGTCTTCCGAGTCGGAGATCCAGCGGATTCCGTCTATATTATCGTCAATGGTTTTATTGTTCTCGCAACACCACAACCCACAAATGATGGCGCGGAGCGCGTGGCTGGCCAGGGCACTATCTTTAGTGCCGCCGAAGCCATGGGCGGCCCCGGCAGACCAATTATGGCCCATGCCCGTGGTGCTGCCACGGTTCAGGTCATGTCGTCGGCGGAGGTCCTCACCGCCATCAATCCGTATCATAACGTCACCGACCTCCAATCTCGTCAGCAGCGGCAGATTACCGACCAGACGGCAACGCCGTCTCCCGTGCCAAACGCTGCATCGGCAGCAAAGGCCGGGACCGAGAATTTCGCCATGACCCTGGCCAAACAGAATGTACGTTTCGCCGCCATCCGGCCCGACATCGTTCGTCAGGTTGGCAAAGATTCGATTTTGATTGAACGGTTTCCGTTCCTGGTAGGACGGCAATCTTCCCGAACCTCGGAAGCGATGAGCCCGCCCGTATCACTGGCGATCTCCGATGATCAACCTTTTCAGCTCTCGCGGCGGCATTTCATGATCGATCAGGATGATGATGGCATTATCGTTCGTGATTGCGGGAGCCATAATGGCACCATTGTTAATGGCGTCATGCTCGGCGTCAGGAACATCGGCTATAGAGCGGTGCTGGTGCCAGGCGAAAACGAAATTATCGCCGGCACGCTGATTTCCCCCTTTCGGTTTTCCTGCTGGATTTAATCCAGAAAGACTCCCGCCTGTCTTGACCCAGGGGCCATAACAACCACATGGTGGGGAGACACCCCTTGATCCTCATGCAAAATCAGCCTAATTGAGCCCCGGGAGGGACAAGAGACAATGGCGAGCAACGAACCAGATATTTGGCATGGCACGACAATCCTGTCAGTCCGCAAAAACGGCAAAGTCGTTATTGCAGGCGACGGACAGGTCAGCCTCGGGCCGACAGTCATCAAAGCAACAGCCCGCAAAGTGCGACCGCTGGGCGACGGCTCAGTGATTGCCGGTTTTGCCGGCGCAACCGCTGATGCTTTCACGCTCTTCGAGCGGCTTGAAGCCAAGCTTGAACAGCATCCAGGACAGCTTACCCGCGCCTGTGTTGATCTTGCCAAGGATTGGCGGACGGATCGGTATCTCCGGCGTCTGGAAGCCATGATGGCGGTTGCCGACAAAGACGTTTCTCTCGTCATGACCGGGACTGGCGATGTTCTCGAACCCGACCTTGGTCTCATCGGCATTGGTTCGGGTGGTGCTTAC